>DMDX01000027.1:2687-4126 GCA_003451355.1 Cryomorphaceae bacterium | reverse complement strand
TTGTCGTAGGGCGAGTAGGACTTCATTCGGTAGTAGGCCTCGGACTCATTCGGGTTGCCCCACTCATCGTACTCTCCGGTGGTGAGTGGAATGCTGTCGTCAAGCATCGTGGTTACGACGTCCACAAAGGGAACCGCCGCGATGACGCCCGACCAGAGATTCGGACGCTGGTTGATCACGGCGCCCATGAGGAGTCCGCCGGCGCTTCCGCCCATCGCAAAAAGTTGCGAAGCAAGACCCTCGCTGCGAAGCATCTCGCCGCAGGCGATAAAGTCGCTAAAGCTGTTCTGCTTGTGCTCCATTCGGCCTTGCTCGTACCATGCTCGGCCGAGGTATTCGCCCCCGCGAACGTGGGCGATGGCGTAGGCCATTCCGCGCTCCAAAAGACTAAGGCGTGCGATGCTGAACGCGGGGTCGACGGTAATGCCGTAGGCTCCGTATCCGTAAAGCAATGTGGGTACCGCGCACTGGCGATCTGCGGGACCGACCCAGCTCATGGGGACCTGGGTTCCGTCCGGAGCCGTCGCCCAAAGCCGGCGCGTCACGTAGCGGCTCGGGTCGTAGCCCCCCACCACTTTTTGCACTTTTTTAACCACCTGCTCGCGGGTGACCATGTCAAAATCATAGGTCGTGGCCGGAGTCGTCAACGAGGTGTACACATAGCGCAGCGTGCGCGTCGCCGACGAAGGATTTGAGGCCGTGTAGAGCGTATATGTCTCCTCGGGCATCGCAATGGCGTATTCAGGCCCCATGGCCGAATCCCATGGGCGCACCATGATGCGCAGCAGTCCGCGCTCGCGTTCTTCGCGTACCATAAAATCGTCAAACAAATCAATGCCCTCGAGCAGCACGTCGGTGCGGTGCGGAATCACTTCAGACCACTCCCCGGGCTGGTCTTCAGGCGACTGAAACAGTGCAAAATTGGTTCTGCCCCCGAGGTTGCTTCGAATCCACCAGCTCGAAGCGTGGTGGCTCGCCGAATACTCCAAGCCGGGCGTCCGCGGCATGATGCACTGAAAATCCCCAAGAGGTTCCGAGGCCGAGAGGAACCATACCTCATCCACATTGGTGGCCGAGGTCGAAATCATCAGGTACTTCTTGGTTTTACCGCGGTAGACCGTACAGCTAAACGCCTCGTCCATCTCGTGAAAGACCAGCGCGGGCTCACCTTGGGAGTCCAAGGAATGGCGCCAAATCTTGTCCACGCGAAGCGTCACGGGATCCTTTGTGGCGTAAAAAAACGTCCGTCCGTCGTCGGCCCATGCAAATGCGCCCGACGTGTCCGGGATTTCCATTGCGTGCTCCTCGCCGGTTGCGATTTCACGAAACCGCAGCGTGTACTGCCGACGGCTCACAAAATCCACGGCGTAGGCCATGCGCTGGTGGTCGCGGGTCATTACCATCGAGGCAACCTGGCAGTAGGACTTGCCCTCAGCCAA
>DMDX01000027.1:0-2435 GCA_003451355.1 Cryomorphaceae bacterium | reverse complement strand
CGATGCCTCGTTCGGATCCAAACGCCCCGTCATCTCCGCATAAAGCAGGTCGATCAGAGGCTTTGAAGCAGCCATCCCCTCCTCTCGAAAGGCGTTTTCGGCATTCAGGTAGTCAATGACCTCGGGATTCTCTCGGTCGTTGAGCCAGTAGTACTCGTCAATGCGAACGTCTCCGTTCCGCTCCATGCGGTGCGGACGCTGCGCGGGGCGCGGTTGGTCCATAGTTACTTTTTAAAGCTTGCGATTCCGGCGCGCACCCGACCCAATCCCTCTTTGGAGGGCGCATGCGACGGATTGTACTCAATCGCCTTCATGTAGTCCGCCTGTGCCGCGTTCAGGTCGCCGACCTTTTCGTAGACATAGGCGCGAGCGTAGTGGGCTCGGTAGTTGACCGCACGCGCCTCAATACTCTGGGTAAAGTACTGACGGGCTTCGGTGTAGAGCTGCAACTCAAGATGAATGTAGCCCAAGTTGTACAGGCTCTCAGCATCCTTGGGATTCAACTGGGTCGCTTGGGTAAAGGCCTCAATGGCGGAATTCCAGTTCTTGACACCCAAGTGAAACATGCCCACCTTGTAGTACACATTGAAATCGTCGGGGCGCAACGTCGCGAGGCGCTCAAAATAGCTCAGCGCCAATGGATTGCCTTTTGCGGAATGAAGCACACCAGCCATGTCAAGCGCAACCTCATAGTTGGGATTCAAGTCGATGGCTTTTTGGATGTAGGCTAGCGCTACGTTCGTATCGCCTTTCTCGTCACGCACGTTGATTCCCTTGATGTAGTAGGCCGTCGGGTTGTTGGGATCAAGCGCAAGGACTTCATCCACCACCTTTGAACTCTTGCCGTACTCCATCACCACTTGGTAGAGCTCAGCGAGCTTGAGGCGGCACTCCACATCCTCGGGAAAGAGTTCCGCACAACGCTGCCACGCATCGCGAGAAATTCGCGTCTCGTTGCTCACGTAGTGCGCGTCACCAAGCACCCTCAGGGCGTCGTGGTTTGCACTGTCCACCGTGAAGGCCGCCTGAGCGTCCATCTTGGCGTACGGGAAGTTCTTGACCTCTAGATAGTAGTCCGCACGTGCGACGAGAGCCGACACATTTTCGGGATCCTCCTTCAGTACAGCCGTCAGCGAATCCAGCACGCGGTCTTCACCGTTGCCTTCGGAATCACTCTGGCCTTCAGGGCTTCCGCACGACGCGATTGCGAGGGCTAAGAAACTAAGCTTTAGGAAGCTTGGCAACAATTTGTGCTTCAATTTCGTCGCAGAGTTCAGGGTTGTCCTTCAAGATTGCCTTCACACCGTCGCGGCCTTGGCCCAACTTAGTGTCGCCGTAGCTGAACCAGCTTCCGCTCTTTGAAATCACCTCGGTAGCAACACCCAAGTCAATGATTTCGCCCACCTTGCTAATGCCCTCTCCGTAGAGAATATCGAATTCTGCTACACGGAACGGAGGAGCCACTTTGTTCTTGACCACCTTTACTTTGACGCGGTTGCCCACAGCAACGTCGCCATCTTTAATTTGGGTAGAGCGACGAATGTCAAGGCGAACTGAGGCATAAAACTTAAGAGCGTTTCCGCCTGTAGTCGTCTCAGGGTTACCGAACATCACCCCGATCTTCTCACGAAGCTGGTTAATGAAAATACACGTACAGTTGGTCTTTGAAATGGTACCGGTAAGCTTGCGAAGTGCTTGCGACATCAGACGAGCGTGCAGACCGACTTTAGATTCACCCATCTCGCCTTCGATCTCAGCCTTGGGCGTCAGTGCGGCAACCGAGTCGACCACAATAAGGTCAATCGCCCCGGAGCGAATCAAGTTGTCTGCAATCTCAAGCGCCTGCTCACCGTTGTCGGGCTGAGAAATAATGAGGTTCTCGGTATCTACACCCAGCTTTTCGGCATAGAAGCGATCAAAGGCATGTTCGGCATCGATGAATGCAGCGATTCCGCCCTTGCGCTGCACCTCTGCGATGGCGTGCAAGGTGAGCGTAGTTTTACCCGACGATTCAGGTCCGTAAATCTCGACGACCCGACCACGCGGGTAGCCGCCGATTCCTAGGGCAATGTCGAGGCCCAGCGACCCAGACGGAATGATTTCGACCTCTTCGACGGCGGAATCGCCCATGCGCATCACGGCCCCCTTGCCGTAGGTCTTATCTAGTTTCTCCATTGTGAGGCGGAGCGCCTTGAGTTTGGCTTCGCGATCTTGACTCATTGTATGTGATTGTTAATGGTTTGTGCCAAAAGTAGAGGGGGCCGAAGTCCGTAGTCGTCGGCTAAACGAAAGTACGCGCTTGCCACGGCTGCCGCAACCTTCGTTCATAACTCTCGAGGCGGAATTTAGGCCCCAGCGAGAATCTGCTTGGTCGCCTCTTTGGTGTCCACTTTGGTGATCACGCGCTCAATGCGACCGGCCTCGTCAATCACAAA
>DMDX01000002.1:8135-12346 GCA_003451355.1 Cryomorphaceae bacterium | reverse complement strand
ATTCAAAAGTTGGCGCGCGAGCGCGCCAAAAAAGCCAACCTGCACAACCGCAAGCTGCGCGACTGCAAGGTGCACTATAACGACATCAAGCACGACCGAAGGCTTGAGACGACCCTGTTCATCACCGAGGGTGATTCCGCATCGGGATCCATTACCGCTTCGCGCGACGTGCAGACCCAAGCGGTGTTTAGCCTTAAGGGTAAGCCGCTAAACTGCTATGGGTTGACCAAGAAAGTCGTCTACGAAAACGAGGAATTTAATCTGCTGCAGGCCGCGCTCAGTATTGAGGACGGCCTCGAAGACTTGCGCTACAACAACGTGGTCATCGCGACAGATGCCGACGTCGACGGATTGCACATTCGGCTACTGCTGATCACGTTTTTCTTGCAGTTCTTCCCAGAGTTGGTTCAGGAGGGGCACCTCTACATCCTTCAAACGCCGTTGTTTCGCGTGCGCAACAAGCAAAAGACGTTCTACTGCTACGACGAGCGCGAAAAGAAGTCGGCCATGGAGTCCCTCGGCGGCAAGCCTGAAATCACTCGATTTAAGGGTTTGGGCGAAATTTCGCCGGGTGAGTTCAAGATGTTTATCGGGTCAGACATTCGCCTAGAACCCGTGATGCTCGGCAAAGAGCAGATCGAGCAACTGCTTGAATTCTACATGGGTAAGAATACCCCCGAACGCCAGGAGTTCATCATGGACCACCTGAAAATTGAAAAAGACGACCCCGCGTATGTCGGATGAGATGCTTCCCCCTTCGGACGAGTCGCTTGAATTGAGCGCTCCGGGTTCCGTCATACCCGAGGGCGAGGTCGTCAAGCCTGTGGAGTCCCGAGTTCGCGGCATGTACCGCGAGTACTTCTTGGACTACGCGAGCTACGTCATTTTGGAACGTGCGGTCCCGGCCCTTGAAGACGGCCTGAAGCCGGTACAGCGCCGACTGATGCACGCCCTCTTTGAGATGGAGGACGGTCGCTTTCACAAAGTGGCAAACGTCATCGGTCAGACGATGAAGTACCATCCGCACGGCGATGCTTCGATTGGCGATGCACTCGTGCAGCTCGGCCAAAAGAACCTCTTGATCGATACCCAAGGGAACTGGGGCAACATTTACACTGGAGACAGTGCGGCGGCTCCCCGATACATCGAAGCGCGCCTGAGCAAGTTTGCCCTCGACGTGGCGTTTTCGCCCAAAATCACGCAGTACCAGGCGAGCTACGACGGCCGAGGCAAGGAACCGATCTTTTTACCGGTCAAGTTTCCGCTGCTGCTCGCACAAGGCGTAGAGGGTATTGCGGTGGGCTTGAGCACCAAGATCCTTCCGCACAACTTTAACGAGCTGATCGACGCGTCGGTGGCACACCTTCGCGGACGCAGTTTTCAGATTTACCCTGACTTCCCCACGGGCGGAATTGCCGACGTCAGTGGCTACCAAGACGGGGAGCGGGGCGGACGCGTTCGGGTTCGCGCGAAGATTGAAGTTGAAGACAAGAAGACGCTGATAATCAGGGAAATTCCGTTCGGAACCACAACCACCTCAGTGATCGAGTCCGTGATCAAGGCCAACGACAAAGGCAAGATCAAGATCAAAAAGATCGAGGACAACACGGCAGAGCACGTGGAGATTATGATCCATCTGCTGCCGGGGGTTTCGCCCGACCAGATGGTGGATGCGCTCTACGCGTTCACGGCCTGCGAGTCGTCGGTGAGCACCATGGCCTGCGTCATTATCGACGATAAGCCGGTGTTTATGGGGGTGCGCGACATGCTCCGCCGGTCCACCGACACGACGGTGGCCGTGCTCAAAACAGAGCTCGAGCTCAAGCTCCACGAGCTTCACGAGCAGTGGCACTTTGCCAGCCTTGAGAAGATCTTTATCGAGCACCGCATCTACCGCGACATCGAAGAGGCCGAAACCTGGGAGGCGGTCATGGAAAACATTCGTGTGGGGTTGGCTCCGCACACCAAGCACCTGCTGCGCGCGGTCACCGACGAGGACATCGTGCGGCTGACAGAGATTCGAATCAAGCGCATTTCGAAGTTCGACGCCAACAAGGCAGATGACCACCTTCGCGCACTCGAAGGCCAGATTGCAGAGATTAAGCATCACCTTGATAATCTGATTGATTACGCCGTTGAGTTCTTTAAAAACTTGAAGAAGAAGTACGGGGTTGGGCGCGAGCGCAAAACAGAGCTCCGCGGCTTTGAACAGGTTGTGGCGACCCAAGTGGCCATCGCCAACGCCAAGCTGTACGTCAACCGCGCTGAGGGCTTTGTCGGAACCGCATTGCGCAAAGACGAGTTCGTCGGGGACTGCGCGGACATCGACGACGTGGTGGTTATACGCCGCGACGGAAGCATGCTCGTCACTAAGGTCGGCGATAAAAAGTTCGTGGGCACCGACATCATGCATGTTTCGGTCTTCAAAAAGGGGGACGAGCGCACGATTTACAACGTGATTTACCGGGACGGAGCTCGTGGGGCATCGTTCGCGAAGCGCTTCCCAATTAGTGGGGTGACCCGTGACAAGGAGTATCCGATTACCCAAGGCACCAAGGGGTCTGAGTTGCTGTACTTGAGCGTCAACCCGAACGGAGAGGCTGAAGTGGTGACGGTGCACTTGCGCGCGATGCCGTCACTCAAGAAACTTCGTTTTGATATTGACTTTACCGACCTCGCGGTGCGCGGCCGGGCGGCGAGGGGTAATACCGTGACCAAGAACACGGTCAAGCGAATTGAGCTCAAAACCGAAGGGGTGAGCACCTTGGCTGCGCGTGAAATTTGGTTTGACGAGACCGTACTCAAGCTCAACAATCAAGGTCGCGGGCGCTCGCTGGGTCGCTTCCGCGGCGAAGACAAGCTGCTCGAAATCGACGCCAAAGGCAACTACCGCATCGTGACCCCGGATTTGCTGCTGCATTTCAATGAGGTACCGTTCTTTCTTGAGCGTTGGGAGCCCCTGCGCGCCCTGTCGGCCGTGTACTTTGACGGAATCAAGGAACGCTTCATGGTCAAGAGGTTCGAACTTGAGCCCAAGGGCGACGGCTGGGAATGCTTCATTACCGAGCACGCAAAATCCGCGCTGCACCTGGTGACCGTTGCGGATCGGAGCACTATAAATTTGCGGTTCCGCAAGGTCAAAGGCAAAGACCGCGAAGACGAGACGGTAGTTCTGGAAGATCTGATTGCCGTCAAGGGGTGGAAGGCGCTAGGCAATATGCTGCATGCGGCTCCCGTCCTATCGGTGAGCTTGGTGACGGCTGAGCGCGACGAGCCCGAGCAGCCCGAAGAGGAGGAAGCCGCGGCGCCTGTGGTATCGGCCGCAGATGGCTTAGCGCCGGGAACCACCGTGGAGTGGTCGGACCTCGCCCAAGCGCCCACGGTCGTCGAAGGCGCATCCGAACCCGGCGTGGACTTCGGAACCGAAGACGACGGGCAGATTACCCTTAACTTTTAGTTATGAAACTACGTACCAGCGTGCTGTTCGGTCTTGCATTGGCCGCATTCACTTCATGGGCCCAGCCCAGCAACGACAGCCTGAACATACAGCGTCTTGGTCATTATCCTGTGTCGCAGTGGGGCCCGTTGGCTGCCTCGCCGCACTGCAGCGACATCTGGGGCTACTACGACTCAGCTACCCAGCGCGAGCTTGCCATCATTGGAAACAGCAACGGGACCCTAATAGCTAACGTGACCAACCCGTCCCAAATCACGAACGAACTCTGGGTTCCTGGAGCCCCATCGGTCTGGCGCGACATCAAGACCTGGGGCCACTACGCCTATGTGGTGCACGACGTTCCCACGGCGACCAACCTGACCGACGGCCTGCTCATCATCGACCTTGACAGCATGGTATCCAAGAAGGTCCGCCTGCCGGTTCCGCTCAGCAGCGGAGGCGTCGATACGCTGCGCCGCGCCCACAACCTGTGGATCGATGAAGAGGGCAAGCTGTACGCGTTTGGCTCGAATGCGGGCGGAGGCGGAGCCGTCATCGTCGACGTCGCCAGCGATCCTTGGAACCCCGTCGTTATTGGCAACTACTCGACGTACTACCTGCACGATGGCTTTGCACGGAACGACACGTTGTACGGCGCAGCACTCTGGGAAGACATTCAGGTGATTGGCGTCGCGCTCCCCAGTCAGCCCGTGACCTTTGCCAGCTTTGACTCGCCCGACCACTTTGCGCACAACTGCTGGCTCTCGGACGACGG
>DMDX01000002.1:4292-7940 GCA_003451355.1 Cryomorphaceae bacterium | reverse complement strand
GGTACCGGCTTGATTCCGCACAATGCCCACGTCGACGGCGACCACTTGGTCACCTCGTACTACACGTTTGGCTGCCACGTGCTCGACGTGGAATTCCCAGAATTGCCCGTGCTGGCGGCCTACTACGACACTTCGCCGCAGTACAGCGGAACCGGCTACAACGGAGCCTGGGGCGCCTACCCCTACCTGCCGAGCGGACGTATTCTGGTGAGCGACATCGAGACCGGTCTTTGGGTACTTGACCCTGAGTACCCCTCGGTGAGCCGCGCCGAAATCCAGCTCCTGATTCGTTTTGGAGGTGTCGGCGGAACCGCAATGTTCGACACGACTACCGCAATGATGTACGGAGTGGAGTACGTCTACTGGCACAACCAAGGCGACACCTTGTGGCCAGACGCCACCGGCAAAATCACCATTGCACAGACGGGCAGCATTCAGGATTCGCTGGTGTGGCCCTCGACGGTGAGTCCGCCCTACATTTATACGGAGTCGCGGTCGTATTCACTCGGCAGCGGAAGTTTCGTGCGCGACACGCTCTATGCCGACGTGTACTTTAGTGTTCCCGAGGCCGAAGCGCTTTGGACGGTCAGCCAGTCCGATCGGGGATGGATGCTGACTGCTCCGGCAGATGCCGACCGCAACTGGACCTTATTGGGCATGGATGGCCGCAGCATTTCGAGCGGAACCCTTCGCGACCGGTACATGGACTTGCCGTACCCGTCCGCATCAGGACTGTACGTGCTTGAAACCACCGATGCCCAGGGGCGTCGGTGGACCCAAAAGCTCTTGAAGCCCTAGAAGTTGGGCTTGAGAATGTAGCGGCTGTAGAAGTCGTCAATGGCCAAAATGGCCTCCTCGGCAGTGTCCACCAGCTTGAACAGCTTCGTGTCGTCAGGGCTGATGAGGCCATTGCCTTTGAGGGTGGTTTCGATCCAGTCGACGAGTCCGCCCCAGTAGTCGCGGCCCACGAGTACGACCGGGAACCGGCCAATCTTCTTGGTCTGGATGAGCGTGATGGCTTCGAAGACCTCGTCGAGGGTTCCGAATCCGCCGGGCATAACCACAAAACCTTGGGAGTACTTGACAAACATGACCTTGCGCACAAAGAAGTAGTCGAAGTCGACGCTCTTGTCGAGGTCGATGAAGTCGTTGGGCTTCTGCTCGTGCGGAAGCTCAATGTTCAGCCCCACCGACGGGGCGCCGACCGCTTTGGCGCCGCGGTTGGCCGCTTCCATGATGCCGGGGCCGCCGCCGCTGATAATTCCATAGCCCTTGGCGCCGAGTCCCTCTGCGATGTCTTGCGCCGTCAGATACCAGGCGTGGTCTTCGGGCAGTCGGGCGGAACCAAAAATGCTCACGCACGGCCCGATCCGCGAAAGGCGCTCGTAGCCCTGCACAAATTCGCCCATGATTTTAAAAATGGCCCAGGAGTCGTTGGTGCGAACTTCGTTCCAGGACTTGTGCGTGAATGCCGTTTTGATCGGCCGAGATCCGTTGGTCGCCATAGGTTTAACGCTTTAAACGATTAATGTATTCCGCAAGGTAGCGTCCGGTGATGCTTTCGGGACTGGCTGCGACCTCGCTTGGTGTTCCGGTGGCCACAATGAGGCCGCCGCCGGCTCCGCCGTCGGGACCAAGGTCGACGATGTGGTCGGCCTGGTGAATGACGTCAAGGTTGTGCTCGATAACCAGCACGGTGTTGCCTTGGTCGACCAGTCGGTGCAGGCCGTCCATCAGCACCTTGACGTCATCAAAGTGAAGGCCCGTGGTGGGTTCATCAAGCAGGTACAGCGTTTGGCCCGTAGAGCGCTTGCTGAGCTCGGTGGCCAGCTTGATGCGCTGTGCTTCGCCTCCGCTCAAGGTCGTCGCAGACTGACCCAAGGTGATGTACCCAAGGCCGATGCTGTTGAGGGTGAGCAGGACGCGGTAAATGCGCGGAACCGCCTCAAAGAACTTCATCGCCTCCTCAATGCTCATGTTGAGCACGTCGCTGATGCTGTGGCCCTTGTAGCGCACCTCGAGGGTTTCGCGATTGAATCGGCGGCCTTGGCAGGTTTCGCACGGAACGTGCACGTCGGGCAAGAAGTTCATCTCGATGACGCGCATTCCGCCGCCCTCGCAGGTTTCGCAGCGGCCGCCCTTGACGTTGAACGAGAAGCGCCCTGGGGCGTATCCGCGAATTTTCGCTTCGGGCAACTCGCTGAACAACTTGCGGATTTCGTTGAACACTCCGGTGTAGGTACTCGGATTTGAGCGCGGATTGCGCCCAATCGGGTTTTGGTCCACCGCAATGATTTTGTCGAGGTGCTCGAGGCCTTCGAGCTTTTCGAACGGCTCGGGCTTGTCGAGCAAGCCCTGAAGCGGGCCTGCGATTGCGGGATGCAGGGTTTTGTTGATGAGCGTCGATTTTCCTGATCCGGACACGCCGGTTACCACCAATAGTTTCCCGAGCGGAAGTTCAAGGTCTACACCCTGTAAGTTTCGACCGGTAGCTCCGAGGAGGCGCATCAACTTCCCGTTTCCGGCACGCGGTTCACGCGGTTCTGAAACACGCAGGTCACCGCGTAGGTACTGAGCCGTAAGGCTATTAGAGGCAATGAGTTCTGCGTAAGTTCCTTCGGCGACAACGCGTCCACCGTGGATTCCGGCACGCGGGCCCATATCGACAATGTGGTCGGCGTGGCGCATGAGCTCTTCGTCGTGCTCCACGACCACCACGCTGTTTCCTAGGTCGCGCAGGCGTTCGAGGCTGCGAATCAGGCGGTCATTGTCGCGCGGGTGCAGCCCAATCGAAGGCTCGTCGAGGATGTACAGCACATTCACGAGCTGCGAGCCAATTTGGGTTGCCAAGCGGATGCGCTGGGCTTCGCCTCCACTCAACGTACGCGCGGATCGGCTCAGCGAAAGGTAGCTGAGTCCTACGTCGTTCAAAAATCCGACGCGCGTGCTCAGTTCTTTGAGAATTTCGCCACCAATGCGCTGCTGGGCAGGTGGGAGGCTTTGGTGCACGCCTTCGAGCCACGCCGCCAGTTCGTACAGGGGTATTCCGGCAACCTCGGCAATCGACTTGCCAGAAATTCGAAACATTAAGGATTCCGGCTTGAGGCGTCCGCCTTCGCAGTGGCTGCAGATTCCGTCGTCCAGATATTCGTCGGCCCAGCGCTGAATGCTCTTGCTGCCTTCGCGCCCCTGAGCCTCGATGAACGGTTTGAGTCCCTCGTACTTAATGCTGATTTTGCGCGAAATCCCGGCGGCCTTTTGGGTGTGGGTAAAGTCCTCGTTGCAGCCGTGCATGATGGCGTTGCGGCCCTCTTCGGGAATGTCCTTCCAGGGCGTCTCAAGGGTGTAGCCGTAGCGCCACCCGATGTGCTCGAGCTGCTGAAAGATCCACGACGCTTTGTACGTGCCCAGCGGAGCCAAAGCACCGTCCCTCAAGCTGAGGCGCGGGTTGAGCACTACTTTGTTGAGCGAAAGCTCGCGCACGCTTCCGAGGCCGTCGCAGTGCGGGCAGGCGCCTTTGGGCGAGTTGAAGCTGAAGCTGTTGGGCTCGGGTTCGGGGTACGAAAGCCCCGTGGTGGGGCACATGAGGTTGCGGCTGAAGTGCTTCTGGTCTTGGCTGTCCCAGTTGACTACGGTGATGCTTCCGTG
>DMDX01000002.1:522-4037 GCA_003451355.1 Cryomorphaceae bacterium | reverse complement strand
ACGACCGGAGCCAAAAGTGCAATGCGCTGCCCGTCAAAGTCCTGAACGACACGTTCGAGGATGGCGTCGTCGGTGTAGCTGACCATTTCTTCGCCGGTAGCTAGCGAGTAGGCGGTCGCCGTGCGGGCGTAGAGCAGGCGCAGAAAGTCGTAGACTTCGGTGACGGTTCCGACGGTAGAACGAGGGTTGCGGTTCGTCGTCTTTTGCTCGATCGCTACAACCGGCGAGAGGCCCTCGATGCGGTCGACGTCGGGGCGCTCCATGGTGCCCAAAAATTGTCGGGCATAGCTGCTGAACGTCTCCATGTAGCGGCGTTGGCCCTCGGCGAAGAGTGTGTCAAAGGCGAGCGACGACTTTCCACTTCCGCTGAGTCCGGTCACGACCACGAGTTTTCGGCGCGGAAGTTCCACGTCGATGTTTTTGAGGTTGTGGGCCCGTGCCCCCAGGATTCGAAGCTTCATACTCTTTGGTTAACGCTTCAGCGGAAGCTCCAGTTCAACCGACATTGAGTCGGGATTGTCAAAAAACGATTCGCGGAGCCATGGGTTCCAGCGTTTGAGTTCGCGGTAGCTCACACCCTCTCGCTGCGCCCATCGCCCCCAGTGGGCTACGCTGCTGTCCAAGGTCATGCGGCGCCCCGACTCTTCACGCCACAGCTCTTCGGCGCGGACGTGGTATCCGTAGTGTTCGGGGTGCTCCAGCAGCAGTTTGAGGGCGGCAATGCGAAATGCGTAGCGCCCCGTTTCTTCGTTCCACGTCATGCGGAAGTAGTTGCGCTCGCCCTGTCGCTCCATTTGGCGGAGCACGCCCGTCAGTCCCATGTTGTAGGCGGCAGCGGCCAAAAACCACGACCCCGTCTTGGCGTAGGCGTTCTTAAGGTAGCGCGCGGCGGCTCGAGTGGCCTTCTCAGCGTGGTAGCGTTCGTCGATTTGGGTATCGACGCGGAGCCCGTGTTCACGGGCTGTAGCCGGCATGAACTGCCAAAACCCTGCAGCTCCGGACGGCGAAAAGGCCGTGGGTTGAAAGCCGCTTTCGGCGGCGAGGAGGTAGATGAACTCTTCGGGAACCCCTTCCTCGCGCAGCCATCCGCGCACGCGGGCCTCCCAGCGCGGGCGGCGCTGCAGCATGAGCAGGGTGTTGGAATGCCAGTAGGTGTTGGCATGCAACTCTCGGCTAAGGGCTTCGGCGATGTCGGCGTCGTTCACCGGAATCGATTCGCCGAAGACCTCGAGCTTTTGGGGTAGCGGAACCACTACGGTTTCGTTGGTCGTGGCGATGCGACCAATGGCCTCCATGAGGGCATCGCTGCGGCTACCCAGAATCAGGCCGATGGCAAAAAAACCGACGGCTAGAGGCCAGTGGCGTCGGATTCCGTTTACCACGTAAAGGGGCTTTGAAACGTTTGAAACGCTTGACCAACCTGGTCTTTGGCGCTCACGGTGAAGGGCTCAGATGAATTCCAGATTCCGCCCCAGTCAATGCCCAAGTCGGCGTCGGCGTAGCTGATGCAGCCCTCGGCCTCAGGGGCGTAGTAGTCGGTGCAGAGGTACTGAAATACGGTGTCGTCCTCAAGCGTCAAGAATCCATGGGCAAAACCAGGCGGAATGTACAGGCGGTGCTTGGTCACCGTGTCGAGTACCAGTCCAAAGTGCTGGCCGTAGGTTGGCGAACCAACGCGAATGTCGACCGCCACGTCGTAGACGGATCCGCGCACCACTGAAATCAGTTTGCCCTGCGCACGGGGCGGAACCTGAAAGTGCAGCCCGCGCAGCACGCCGCGCTTGCTCATGCTCTCGTTGTGCTGCACGAATTCAGGCATGTCGGCGGGCAAGGCGTCCCGGCGCAGCGACTCAAAAAAGTAGCCGCGTTCGTCGCCAAACACGCGGGGTTGCATCAGGATGAGGCCGGGGATCGGGGTTTCGAGAAGCGTCATGGTTGGGTAAAAACGTCAGAGGTGAGTTGTATGAGGTCGCGGTAGGATTGGGGGTTTCCGGCCGTAATGCTGCCGCAGCGCACGAGGTCGTAGTCGTCCAATTCCGTGCCGAAAAAGTTGGTGGCGAGTCCGCCGGACTCGCGCACCAAAAGGATTCCGGCGGCGACGTCCCAGGGGGCGAGTCCGTGCTCAAAAAATCCTTGAAAGCGTCCGTCGGCGACCCATGCGAGGTCGGTTGCGGCTGAGCCGAAGCGGCGCACGCCGCGCGATCCGCGAAAGCAGGCCTGCAGGGCCTCGAGGTACTGCGGCATCTGCGAAAATTCGTGGTAGGGGAATCCCGTGGCGACCAAACCGTCGCGCAGTGGCGCACCGTGGCGCACGTCGAGGACTCGGCCGTCGCAAAAGGCTCCGCGGCCGCGCTCGGCGGTGAACATGCGCGCCTGGCCGAGCTCATAGACGGCGGCCCACACCAGGTCGCGGCCCTGCATCAGCGCTACAGACACGGCATAAGGCGGTAGGTCGTGTATGAAGTTGGTCGTGCCGTCGAGCGGGTCGATGATCCAGTTGAATCCACCGTCGATCCAGGATTCGCCGCCCTCTTCGCCGAGTACTCCGCTGCCGGGCAGCAGCGAGGTCAGGCGCTCGATGAGCATCTGCTCTGCCTGCTGGTCGACGTAGCTCACGAGTGAGTTGAGCGCCTTGGTCTCTACGTGGTTGGCGTTGAATTCGCGGCGTTCGCTGCGGATCCAGTCGCCCACGGCGCGCACGGCTTCGGTGAATCCTGACGTGTTCATACGGCCGAGGTTTGGGCGGGATCCACGGCCGGCCGGGTGGCCACCGTGTCGCGCGGAGTGAGTTCCGTGAGTTCAACCCAGGCGCGGGTTCCGGCCAGCAACGCATCGTAGTCGGCCTCAACCCGCACGTAGTTGTCGGTGTAGCCCAGCATGCGTCCGTCGCGCTCGGAATGCTCCCAGACCACACGCCGCACCGTGCCCAAGTGGCGCTCGTAAAATTCGCGCTGCTTGATGGCGCTCAGCAGGCGCAGGCGGCGGTTGCGCGCCTTTCGCTCGGTCTGCTGTACGACGCCTTCGAGGTGAATGGCCTCGGTTCCAGGCCGTTCCGAGTACGTGAACACGTGCAGGTAGGCGATGGGAAGCGCCTCCAAAAACCGGTAGGTGTCGAGAAAGTGATCCTCGGTTTCGCCCGGAAAGCCGACGATCACGTCCACGCCAATGGCGGCGTCGGGCATGCGATCGATGATGCGGGCCACGCGCTCCGCATAGAGTTCGCGGCGGTAGCGGCGCTTCATCCACCCCAGCACCTCGTTGTTGCCGCTCTGCAGCGGAATATGAAAGTGCGGAACCCAGCGCGCGCTCTGCGCCGTAAAGTCGATGATTTCGTCGCGCAAAAGGTTGGGTTCGATGCTCGAAATCCGCAGTCGGTCCAGCCCGTCGACCTGGTCAAGGGCCTGAACCAGTTCTAAAAACGTGTGGTCGTGGCGCTTGCTGCCGTGCTCGCCCTTGCCGTAGTCGCCGACGTTGACGCCCGTAAGCACCACCTCGAGCACGCCTTGGGCGGCCAG
>DMDX01000002.1:0-241 GCA_003451355.1 Cryomorphaceae bacterium | reverse complement strand
CTTGGGCGGCCAGTTCGCGGGCCTGCGCCACCACTTGGTCGAGTGGGGCGGAACGGCTTACGCCGCGGGCCATAGGAATCGTGCAGTAGGTGCAGACGTAGTCGCATCCGTCCTGAACCTTTAAAAAGGCGCGGGTGCGGTCGCCCATGCTGTAGGCGGCGTGGTACTGGTCGACGTCGTGGATTTCGCAGGCGTGGACTTCAGCCTCGGGCCGCTTGCGCAGGTCGCTCAAAAACTGGCG
>DMDX01000168.1:1940-3657 GCA_003451355.1 Cryomorphaceae bacterium | reverse complement strand
CAAGGATTCCGCGCAATCGACCTCGACACCCTTCAACCGGGCTACCTCGGCAGTGATTTTGCCGATTTAGTTCGGAGCATGGCCGCAGTCAGGGCCGAAGATGACCCGAAGGAGAATTCCGCAGACCCCGAAACCGTACGCGAGTTATGGGAAGGCTACGTCAATGGCTGGCCTGAAGCTGCCGTTCACGAGGACACGGTGAGCCTCATGCCCGCCTACCTGAGCTGGGTGCAATCCCTGCGTTTTGCCACCGATGCGGCAAACGGCAATACCTACTACCGAATTGATTATCCCGAGCACAACTGGGTTCGCGCGCAGAACCAGTTGGAGCTTGTTCGTTCCCTGCTGAAATTGACTAGGTTTACGGTATGAACATCCAGGTCCCCATTGAAGTAGTCGAGCGCTCGGAGCTCAGCGCCCGCCAACGCGAACTGCTCGAGCAGGCAATTGGCGCATTGGATCATGCGCATGCGCCGTATTCCGGATTCCGGGTGGCCGCTGCAGCGCGCCTGGCCAACGGCCAAATCGTGACCGGGACCAACCAAGAGAACGCGTCCTACCCCGTCGGAATTTGCGCGGAGCGCGTAGCACTTTCGGCAGTCAACAGTATTGCACCCGGTGCGCGAATCCTCGAAATGGTGGTGACCTACCGCCCGAGCAGCGGCCCAGGACACACTCCACTTGCACCCTGCGGCATGTGCCGCCAAGCCCTCGTCGAACAGCATGTGCGGCAAAAAGACGCTCTGGGACTTATGCTGGCCGCCGAATCAGGCCCTGTTTGGCTGGTTGGCAACGCCAGCGACCTACTACCCCTCGCATTCACTCCTTCAGACCTCGACTAATGTTTGCGCCTGCAGGACTCAGCATTTTTGCCGAGATGACGGCGCTCGCACAACGCTGCGGAGCGCTCAACCTCGCCCAAGGGTTTCCGGAATTTGGCCCCGACCCCGAACTCATAACCGCCTTTCACCGCGCCTTGGACGCGGAATCCGCACAGTATGCACCCATGCCGGGGCTTCTAAGGCTGCGCGAAGCGGTCGCGGCCGACCAGTTGCGGCGAAACGGAACGGCCTACGACCCCCAGCATGAAGTCACTGTGGTTCCTGGGGCGACCGTGGGGATCTTTTCGGCCATCCAGGCTCTGTGCGGACCGGGAGACGAAGTCATTTTGCTCGAACCCGCCTACGATTCCTACCATCCCGCGGTGGTGATGTCGGGTGCGGTACCCGTAGCGGTTCCGCTTGAAATTGCCCCAGAGCGTGCCAGCATCAATTGGGATGCCCTGACCGCCGCTGTGACCGCGCGCACCACAATGATTGTGGTGAACACCCCGCACAATCCAACGGGCATGGTGTGGACCCACCAGGACTGGGCAGAGCTCGCAGCGCGCATTCCTGAACATGTGGTGGTTTTGAGCGACGAAGTCTACGAAACCATGGTGTTCGACGGCGCTTCGCTGGCCAGTCCCCACCACCACCCGAGCTTGCGGCACCGAAGCCTACGTGCGCTGAGCTTCGGCAAAACCTACCACGTAACCGGTTGGAAGCTCGGCGTAGTCCTGGCCCCCGAAAACCTCAGCCTTCGCCTTCGTACGGCGTACCAGTTCATCGCGTTCTCGGCGTCAACGCCCGCCCAGCATGCCGTGGCCGACTTTCTTGAGTCGCGCCCCGACTACCCCAACCACCTCGCGGATTTTTTTCAAGCAAAGCGCGACCTG
>DMDX01000168.1:0-1704 GCA_003451355.1 Cryomorphaceae bacterium | reverse complement strand
TACTTTCTCTTGGTGGACTATTCCGCGGTGAGTGACCGCGCGGATCGGAAATTTGCCGAACAGCTTACGCGAGAGGCGGGCGTAGCCACTGTTCCGCTGAGCCCGTTTTATAGGGTTCCGCCCAAAGAAAACCGCATGCTGAGGATGTGCTTTGCAAAAGATGACGCCACGTTGCGTGAAGCAGGTCACCGAATCCGCACCTGGAAGTGATCGTAACTTTACGATCATGAACCATCCCCGAGTTTTTTCAATCGACGGCATGCACTGCGGAAGCTGCGTGGCGCGCATCACCGAAGCCGTGAAGGCCAACCCATCGGTGCAAACCGTGACCGTCGATTTGGCCGCGGGCCAGATGGAAGTACGTGCAGAGATTGCATTATCCGACCGCGAAATCACCGACCTCGTGGCCTCTGCCGGAGCATACACCGCACAAGCAATCACTGCAGCAACGCCTTCTGCCCCGGCTGCAGAGCCTGAATCGCGCAGTTTTTGGGCCACCTACCGCCCCCTATTCACCTTGGTCGCCTTGCTGGCGCTGGTGCCTGCCCTATCGCTCGGCGAATCTCTGACTGCACACAGCTGGATGCGCTGGTTTATGGCGGGCTTCTTCTTGAGCTTCAGCTACTTCAAACTCCTTGACATCAAGTCATTTGCTGACTCGTACCGCATGTATGATTGGATTGCGAAGGTGATTCCGGCTTGGGGCCTTGCCTACCCTTTTGTGGAGCTTGGCCTCGGACTGGCCTATGCTGCGGATTGGGCTCCGAGCGCCACCAACTGGATTACCCTCGTGCTGATGGTCGTCGGGGCGGGCGGCGTCATTCAAAGCAACCTTCAAAAGAAGTCGATTCGCTGCGCGTGCCTCGGAACCGTGTTCAACCTACCGATGAGCACCGTCACGATTGTTGAGGATTTAAGTATGGCCGCGATGGCGGCGTGGATGATCGTTTAGTTACTGGTTCCTGGCTACTTGCCACTGGTTTCTGATTAACAGTCAAACTAGCCGGCCCGCGGAAATTTCATCCACGACCGACGGGTCGAGCAGCGTCGTCGTATCACCAAAATTTGACGTGTCGCCCTCTGCGATTTTGCGCAGAATTCGCCGCATGATCTTGCCCGAACGCGTTTTGGGCAGCCCGCTGACGAACTGAATTTGGTCAGGCTTGGCGATGGGCCCAATCACACGGCTCACGGTGGCCAAAATATCCTGGCGCGTTAGGTTTTCGTCCTCATGGTATCCCTGATAGACCACGTAGGCGTAAATTCCTTGGCCCTTGATTTCGTGCGGAAACCCGACTACCGCCGACTCCACCACTCCGGAGTGCATGTTAAGGGCGTTTTCGACCTCGGCGGTTCCGATGCGATGCCCGCTTACGTTGAGCACGTCGTCCACTCGCCCCGTAATTCGGTAGTGACCGTCTTGGTCGCGCAAGCACCCGTCACCCGTGAAGTAAAGACCAGGATAGGTACTGAAATAGGTCTGTCGGCAGCGCTCGTGGTCGCCGTACGTCGTGCGCAGCATTCCGGGCCACGGCTTGCGAATGCAAAGGTTTCCGCTCACCCCGTTACCGTGGATTTCGGAACCTTGTTCATCGACTAGCAGCGGATCAACGCCGGGCATGGGAAGCGTGGCAAACGTAGCTTTGGCCGGCGTAACTCCCGCCAAGTTGGTGATGAGCATCCCACCGGTCTCGGTCTGCCACC
>DMDX01000017.1 GCA_003451355.1 Cryomorphaceae bacterium | reverse complement strand
GACCACATCTTTATTCAGGGATTGCGCGACGCGGGCCTTTACGACAGTGTGTGGCAGGCCGGAGCCATCTTGCTCCCCGTGAAGTCCGTTGGAGTAATGGGCGACGAGCGCAGCTACGAGCAAGTTGTGGCGCTGCGTGCGGTGCAGTCGACCGATGGCATGACTGCCGACTGGGTGCATTTGCCTTATGACTTTTTGGCACGAACTTCGAATGCCATTATTAACCAAGTGCGGGGTGTGAACCGCGTCGTGTACGACATCAGTTCCAAGCCGCCTGCAACCATCGAATGGGAGTAAAGCACCTTCTCACCGCCGCGTGTACCGCGTTGTCGCTGTTCGCTTCAGCTCAGGGCGGAGCCCGTTGGGCCGTGGTGCTTCCGTTTGGCGTTCAGGCTGATAGTTCGGGATTTGGTGCCACCAAGAACGCCATGGCGACCGAGTTCTATGCGGGGTTTCGCGCTGCGCTCGACTCGTTTGCCGGTACGGAGTGGCCGATCACCCTGGATGTCTATGATTTTGATGAAGCGACGGGTCAAGTTGTCGACCACGACTTCAGTATGGAGCTTAATCGCTATCTGAGTCCATCTGATTTTATGGACGAACTGGCCCAGCTAGACGTACGCTATGTCGTGGGGCCGTTTCGCGCATCAGACAGTGAATCACTTGCAAAGCATGCTGCGGCAACCACCTATGTGG
The DNA here is from genome assembly GCA_003451355.1 of Cryomorphaceae bacterium. Lineage (GTDB taxonomy): Bacteria > Bacteroidota > Bacteroidia > Flavobacteriales > Schleiferiaceae > TMED14. Next base: position 7,491 of record DMDX01000017.1, on the reverse strand, counting down.
TGAACCCTGTTTCGCGCGAAGTTCATACAGACGGCCTTCCACAACTTATTGCCGCAGCGCCTGTTCGCTTTTTAGAGGCTGAGATCCTAGGGAGACTCGCTGCGCAGGACGCCCTAGTGCGCCCTAAATCGCGCACGGTACTATTTGATTTAGGCGATAAAACCAGTATGCTGCAGCGTCAAGCATTCGTTCGCGGCTTCCACACCATGGGAGCAGACACGACCAAAATCCAAACGTGGGATGGCCGCCCCTCTTCAAATTTGGCGGCACGGGTAGGGGGAGACGATCTTGTTCTCACTCGGTTTGTGCTGTTGGACGATAAAGTGCTTAGCGCCGCTCGAATTCTACAAGGCCTTCGCCAGAGGCCCGCAAGCCAAACTGAATTTTGGACGGTGAGCAGCACGGTGAATAGTCCGTCGCTTGACGCCTTTCTTCTCTTGCGTCAGCCGATTATTTGGGCCCAGACGGACCGCCTGGAGTTTGCGCAGTACGAAAATGTCGACGCGCACATCGCTTCGGTGCTCGGAACCTCTCGTTCGCGCTGGGCATGGTTGGGGTACGACATGGCAATGATGCTACTCGAAAACGATCCTGAACACTACACTGGTCCGCGCCGCAGCTACGACTGGGGGCAAACTCCAGGAGGGGGGCAGTTCAACCAAGCGATCGAACTCTACCGTTTTGAACCTTCTCGCGGTGTGAACCCAGTTGCCGTTCCCGCGTTACCGTAATGCTATGGCAGTTCTCGGAATGTTTTTGCTCGCCTACGTCCTCATGGAGGGCGCAGCCTGGGCGGCTCACCGCTACCTCATGCACGGCCCACTTTGGGTGCTGCATGCCGACCACCATACCAAAGACCCTGGTTTTTTTGAGAAAAACGACGCCTTCTTTCTGATTTTTGCCATTCCCTCATGGCTGTGCATCATGCTCGGAATGATGTGGGGTGTACCCGAATCCACGGGTTTTGGTTTCGGAATCGCTGCCTACGGAGTCACCTACTTTTTAGTTCACGAAATCTTTATCCACCAACGCTTTCGCTGGTGGGTACACACTGACAATGCCTACTTCAGGGCCGTGCGCCTCAAGCACAAATGGCACCATAAAACGCTGGGCAAAGAAGGTTCAGACCATTTTGGTCTCTTGTGGGTGCCCTGGAGTATGGTACGTGAGGAAGCTCGCAAAATGAAGCTCGAGCGCCGTTCGTGAAAGGTCTCTACCTGCTCTTAATGGGGCTCACTTTTTTAGGTCCGTTTACCCGGTCCTTTGAGCCCCGTATTCGGTACATCGGCCAGACTCGACACTTGCTTGTGGGCACGCTCTTCATGATGGCCTTGTTCATTCCCTGGGATGTGGTTAAAACGGCCAGCGGAGTATGGGGGTTTAACCAAGATTACTTGGTGGGGCTGTCGCTCTGGGGCCTTCCGCTCGAAGAGTGGATGTTTTTCATCGTCGTGCCCTGGGCGACCTTTTTCATCTATGAGGTCTTGCAGCTATTTGTTCCTTGGACCAAGTCCAAGCGGAGCGCCTTTGTCGTCGTTGAGATGATCGCCGCAGCGAGCGCCACCTTTGCGCTGGTGTACCAGGATCGTTGGTACACGTTAACTGCAGCGGGCGGACTTGCATTGGGCTGCACTTGGTTGCTGTGGAAGCGCCCCTGGTGGACGGCAGCCTTTTTGCGCAGCTGGGGCGTGGGTCTCATTCCGTTTTTCCTGGTGAATGGGGTTCTCACTGGCATGTTTTTACCCGAACCCATTGTGTGGTACAATAATGCCGAAAATATGGGCATTCGCCTCGGAACCATACCCGTCGAAGACGCCCTCTACGGCATGTTCATGATGCTCATGTACACCGCAGGGGTTCATTGGTCCCGTAAGCGCTTCCCCAAGCAGGCGGAATAGGCTATTTTTGCATCCTAATTCCGTTCTATGCTTACCCGACGCCATCTCCGCATCAAAACGATGCAAGCGCTTTATGCGTACGTGCAGTCCGACCTCAACGACGCCCAACTTGGATTGCGCCGGCTCGAGGATAGCATCAAGGCGATTAATGATTTGTACCTCTACGAGCTCAGGATTTTTTGGCACTTCAACCATTTCCTTGAGGAGCGACTCGAGATTGAACAGGCCAAGCAGTTTCCCAATCGTTTGCGTGACGCCCAACTTCAGCACTTTTTAAAGCTTCCATTTTTAGTCCAACTAGTTGCTGACGACGCCATTACAAAGGCTTGGGAGCAGCACCGTATTCACTGGGGGGAAGCTACTCCATTGCTGCGCGGAATTTTTTTTGCATACTGGACAGAATGGGGAGAAACGCTGATGTGGAATAGCCCCGAACTCCAAGTAGAAGAGGTGCAAATCACCCACTTGCGTCAATTTTACCGGGACTTTTTAGCCAATAATGAGGACCTTCAGCAGCACTACGAAGCGATCAGCATGCACTGGTCGGACGACTTAGATGCGGCCCAAATGATGACCGTTCAAACGATGCAAAATGCACGTAAAAATCGTCCAGTGCTCGTCCCTTTGATTAAAAACCAAGAAGACATGGAGTTTGCAACGGAACTCTTTGTACATACTCTTCGAAATCAAGCTGAATGGCAAGAACGAATGGCGGCGAAAGCAAAACAGTGGGATTTTAATCGTATGGCCCCAGTCGACCGAAGTATCGTGCAAATGGCGTTGAGTGAAGTGGTTGCATTCCCCCAAATCCCTGTAAAAGTTAGTATTGATGAAGCCATTGAGCTCGCAAAGCAGTACGGTTCGCCTAAGGCTGCGTCATTTGTCAACGGAATCCTGGATGCGGTCGTCGGCGATTTAAAATCAGAGGGTCGTATTCAAAAGCTCGGACGAGGCCTAATTGGGTCCTAATTTTGCCACCTATGAAAAATACTAACCTTTTCGTCATCGCCCTCGCCATTGTAGCGGTGGCCTGCTCGAACCCCAGTGACCGCGTGAAGCCCGAGTCAGAGCGCATGGCGCTCGAGGCCGTTCAGAGCGCTCAACTTCCCCAACTCAACTTCGCGACAGAGTCGCACGACTTCGGAACCATCAATGAGGGTGACGTCGTCGAAACGGAATTCAAATTTACCAATACCGGTGAAGGACCATTGATTATTTCATCAGCTCAAGGCTCGTGCGGATGTACGGTTCCGGAATACCCCAATGCTCCAGTGGCACCGGGTGAGGAGGGCGTCATTAAGGTGAGCTTTAATAGCGAAGGCAAGCCCAACCAGCAGAACAAGACGGTGACCTTGACGACCAATGCCGTTCCGAGTACCAAAGTATTGACCATTACAGCCAACGTAACCCCCAAAGCCAAGTAACATGAACCTATTTCTACAAGCCGAGTCCCAAGGTGGAATCGCGGGCTTTTTGCCCCTCATCGCTATTTTGGCCGTGATGTACTTTTTCTTCTTACGTCCGCAGATGAAGCGTCAAAAAGAAGAAACAAAGTTTCGCAACGTGCTTTCAAAGGGCATGCGCATTGTCACCACCGGTGGGGTGCACGGCAAGATTTCTGACCTCGACGAGCACACATTTGTACTCGAGTCCGAGAACAGCCGTCTTCGCCTTGAGCGTTCTGCGGTAAGCAAGGAACTTACAGCGGCTCGATACCCCGAGAGTGCAAAGACTGAAGAGAAAAAAAAGTAAGCTATCTCTTTACCAAAAAGAAAAGCCCGAGCTAGTGCTCGGGCTTTTTTTGTGGGTTGACATGCGTTTAAATCCGCTTAAGCTGGTCTTTGAGCATTTTGAGTTGGTCGGCCAAAAGCCCTTTATCGTCCAACTTCTTGGCCTCGGTCAACAGCGCTTGAGCTTCAGTTTTGCGGCGGCGCGACATGGCCATTGCGGCGAGCTGCATCTTTGCGAGGGCGCGATCCTGCTTCATGCGAAGCCCCGTATTTAAGGCCTTGCGCATGAAGGACTCTGACTGCGACATGTTGGTTTGCGACAGCATGAGTCCGCGCAGAAAGAAGTAGTAGGCCAATTGACCTTTGATTAGGGTTTGTTCGGGGAACTTCAGGGCGTCGAGCTGAGCGCCAGCCTTAGTGAAGTTCTGAGAACGTACGTACCAAAGGGCCATGAGAATACGCTCGTTCCGGAAGTGAATGAGGATGGGTATTCCTGCGAGGAGGGTGAGAAAAATTCCGTTGCCCCAATTCGTCTCAATGAACTGATAGGTGGCAAGCGCAAGAATGGCGGCCGCAATGGCCAAGCGTAGGTAGCGTCGAATCATGACGCAAAAATAGGGCGTGACTAGTCGAGGATCTCGATTCGGTTGCGGCCTAAACGAACGCGACCTTCACTTTCTAAGCGCTTGAGCAGCCGAGAAACGACTTCACGGGATGAATTCAGTGCCTGAGCGATCTCAAAATGACTCATATGCACCTCATTTTGATCGTTGCGACGTGCCTTATCAACCAAAAAATGAACAAGTCGCTCGTCCAACTGCCGGAATGCGACATCGTCAAGCGCATTGAGCGCCTCGTCAAATCGTTTTTGGTAGGAACGCAGTACGAAGTTCATCCACTCTCGATTGGTGTGCAGGAGCTCTTGCACTACGCGGATGGGAACACAGAGTACCATACTGTCCTCTTCTGCGAGTACCTCAAGACTTGGCGATTGCCCATAGAGGCTACCAAATGTGTTGCTGCACGCGCTGCCTGGTTCTAGCGTATAGAGGTAGAGTTCACGGTCCTCAGCGTCGTCTTTGCGTGCAACCCTGAGGCTTCCTTCGAGGACGATGGGCACGTACTTCATCGGCTGGCCCGGTTCCATGACGTAGTCACCGGCCTTGTAGTTGAGGATTCGCCCTTCTCGAGCGAGGGTTTCGGCGAGTTCTATCGAAGCAAAGCCGAGTGCGTCTTGAATCCGTTCAATTGCTACCATACGAAAGGTGAAATTAGCTAAAATTAAAGACCTGAGGGGATAGAGGTTATTAACTATACCTGTGGAAAACTTGGTTGACTTAACCCTCACTTAATAGCCTATTCGGGTAATTTCATTGCAAATAAAATATACGACTAATGCCACCAGCGCCTAAAAAAGTACGCAAGATTTTTGTCCTCGATACCTCGGTGATTCTCTACGATCACAATGCTATCATGAATTTTGAGGAGCACGATGTGGCGATTCCGATTCCGGTACTTGAAGAGTTGGACGAGTTTAAAAAAGGTTCTGATACGAAGAATTTTGAAGCGCGAGAGTTCATTCGAATGCTCGATAAAAAAGCTGAGAACAAATCACTTACCGACTGGATTGCTTTAAATGGCCCAAAGCGCGGAAAGTTTCGCGTGGTGATGGATACACCGGGCTTAGGTGTCGATGCTACCAATGTCTACGGAAAAGGCAAAAACGATCATAAGATCTTAAATGCTGCTCTGTACATGCAAGAGCAAGAGCCCAACCGCCCGGTAGTATTGGTGACCAAGGATATCAATTTGCGCCTCAAAGCCAAGGCGCTTAATGTCGCAGCTGAGGATTACCTCACCGGCAAGGTGAAAGAAACCGACACAGTGTTCACCGGTAGGGCTGAATTGGATGGATTTCCTGAAAAGCAGCTCCAAACACTGTACGAGCAGAAGCGCGTTCCTATGGATCTAGGGCTTAAAACGATTCAGAAGTTGAATTTGCAACCGAATCTATTTTACATACTTAAAAACGGAAAGAGCAGCGGACTTGGATTCTTCAATTCACAAACTAACGACATGGAGTTAGTCGAAAAGTCCGCGTACTACGGGATTAAGCCGCGTAATTCGGAACAAACTTTTGCACTTCACGCAATCATGAACCCGCACATTAAGTTGGTGACCCTCACTGGGGTGGCAGGCACGGGCAAAACGCTTTTGGCGTTGGCTGGGTCGCTGGAGCAGCGCCGCGACTTCAAGCAGATTTACTTGGCGCGGCCGATTGTTCCATTGAGCAACCGGGATATCGGATTCCTGCCGGGCGACGCCGAGCAAAAGATCAATCCCTACATGCAGCCACTCTGGGACAACCTAAAGTTCATCAAGAACCAGTTTGGCGAGCGCGACCGCAACTACAAGCAGATTGACGAGATGGTAGCCAATGAAAAGATCTTGGTGACGCCCTTGGCGTACATCCGCGGACGTTCGCTGAGCAACGTCATTTTCATTGTGGACGAGGCGCAGAACTTGACTCCGCACGAAGTCAAGACCATCATTACCCGCGCCGGAGAGAATTCGAAGTTCATTTTTACCGGTGACGTGCGCCAGATTGACACGCCCTACCTGGACGAGCAGTCGAACGGACTCAGCTACCTCGTGGACCGCCTCAAGGGGCAGCCGCTGTATGCCCACGTATCGCTCGTAAAGGGCGAGCGAAGCGAGCTCGCCAACCTGGCGAACGATTTGCTCTAGTCAGGCCCAATAAAAAAGGCGGGCCCTGCGGCCCGCCGTAACGTTTCACCGTTGGTCGCTTACCTCGGACCGGCCGCTTTGATTTCGTTGCTGGTTCCGGCCTCGAACTTGGTGAAGTTGTCGCGGAACATGCCCGCAAGACGTGCTGCACCCGCGTCGTAGGCGGCCGTATCGGCCCACGTGGCTCGCGGATCGAGGATTTCGGTGGGAACGCCAGGGCATTCCGCAATCCGGGCAAGTCCAAAGCGCTCGTCGGTCGCCGTGGGGGCGTTGTCCAACTCGCCACCCATCGCAGCTTGAATAAGGCGGCGGGTGTTTTTGAGCGAAATGCGGTGGCCGGTGCCGTAGGCTCCGCCCGTCCAACCCGTGTTTACGAGCCACACTTGGATGTCGGTGCCTTCGAGCTTGTTCATGAGCATTTCCGCGTACTCGGATGGGTGCAAGGGCATGAAGGGTGCGCCAAAGCATGCAGAGAAGGCGGCCTTGGGTTCGGTTACGCCTGCTTCGGTTCCGGCCACCTTTGCGGTGTAGCCGCTCATAAAGTGGTAGGCGGCTTGGGCTCGCGTGAGCTTTGAGAGCGGGGGCAGGATTCCGTAGGCATCCGCCGTCAAAAAGAAAATGTGCTTGGGTGCCGGGCCTTGCGACGGAAGCACGATGTTGTCAATGAAGTCAATCGGGTAGGAGACCCTTGTGTTTTCGGTTACCGACTTGTTTTCGTAGTCCGGAACGCCTGCGGCGTCCAGCACTACGTTTTCGAGAAGCGCTCCCGGGCGAATCGCGCGAAAGATGTCTGGTTCTTTCTCTTCAGTGAGGTCAATCACCTTGGCGTAGCAGCCGCCTTCAAAGTTAAACACGCGTCCCTCAGGGGTCCAGCCGTGCTCGTCGTCGCCGATAAGTTGGCGGTTGGGATCTGCGCTCAACGTAGTTTTACCGGTGCCCGAAAGACCAAAAAATAGGGCGGTAGCTCCGTCAGCGCCAAGATTGGCTGAACAGTGCATCGGCAACGTCTGGTGCTGGGTAGGCAGCAGGAAGTTCAGTGCGCTAAAGATCCCTTTCTTTATTTCACCGGTGTAGCCGGTTCCGCCAATGAGAATGGTTTTGTCGTCAAAACTCAG
>DMDX01000155.1:289-11822 GCA_003451355.1 Cryomorphaceae bacterium | reverse complement strand
CCAAGCCACCCGGCGTCGAGCAGGCGCTTCTGGCTGAGGCTGGGGCGAAAGCGGGGGTCGTAGTAAAACTGCTTCCAGACTGTTTCGGTGACGACGTAGTTGACGTCGTGCCCGATGAGGTCCATGAGGGCAAAGGGTCCCATGCGGAATCCGCCCAATTCAGTGAGCGCCCAGTCAATGGTCGCCATGTCGGCCATTTGCTCTTCGAACAGGTGCAGCGCCTCGCCGTAGAACGGCCGCGCGATGCGGTTGACGAGAAACCCGGGGGTGTCCTTGGCCACCACGCCCACTTTACCCCATGCGGCGACCGCGGCCACACAGGCCTCGACGACCTCGGGGGCGGTTGCGATTCCTGGGATAATCTCAACCAGCGGCATCAGCGGAGCCGGGTTAAAAAAGTGCAGCCCTACGACGCGTTCGGCGCGCTTCACGCCGGCGGCAATTGACGAAACGCTGAGCGACGAGGTGTTGGTCGCCAAAATGCAGTCTTCGCGAACCACGTCGTCGAGGGTAGTGAAGACCGAGCGCTTGGCGTCGAGGTTTTCGTAGATGGCCTCAATTACAAGGCTCACGTCGGTCGCCTCACGCAGCACGTAGGCTGCGCTCAGTTGCTTGTTGAATGCGGAACGCTGCGCGTCGCTGATTTTGCCCTTTTCAACGAGCTTGTCCCATACGCCGCGCACGCGGGCAATCCCGTTCTCGAGGGACGCGTCTTGGGTGTCGTACAAAAGGACTTCCCAGCCGGACTCTACCAGGACTTGGGCGATGCCGCCGCCCATGGCGCCGGCGCCGACGACCATGGCTTTTTGATTGAAGAATCGGGGACTCATTGGCCGCGGAATTGAGGTTGGCGTTTCTCGAGGAATGCCGCAACGCCCTCAGCGAAGTCGGCGGTGGCTCCCGCGCGGTTTTGTAGGGCGCGTTCAAGCGCCAGCTGTTCGGCAAATCCGTGGAATACGGTGGCGTTGAGGGCTTCTTTGGTCAGGGCCAGCGCTTCGGTGGGCATGGCGGCGAGCTTTTGGGCCACAGCCATGGCTTCGTCAGCCAAGGCTTCGTCGGCTACGACGCGGTAAATGAGTCCGTGGCGTTCTGCTTCTTCAGCCGAAATACTCTCAGCAAGCATCATCCACGCGCTGGCTTTGGCGAATCCGGCGAGGCGCGGAAGGGTTAAGGTTCCGCCCGTGTCGGGGATCAGGCCAATCTTACTGAAGGCCTGAATGAACTTGGCGGACTGCGCAGCGAGGACGACATCGCCCGCAAGCGCGAGGTTGGCGCCGGCCCCTGCGGCGACTCCGTTCACGGCAACCACGACGGGCTTGCGTAGGGAGCGCATTTGAAGCACGAGCGGGTTGTAGTGCTCGTCGAGAATGCGGTCAAGTCCAGGGCCCTGAGGATCAATGGCTTCGCTCAAATCCTGACCGCTGCAAAAGGCCTTGCCTTCGCCGGTGAGGAGCACGGCGCGTACCTCGGGGTTGTGGTCGGCTTCAGCGAGGGCCCGCCGCAGCTCGAGGGCCATTCCGCGGTGAAACGCATTGTACACGTCAGGCCTGTTGAGGGCAAGGCGCAGAGTCGCTCCGTGTGTGGAGGCACTTAAATACTTATACATACTTTAAAAAGGGAAGCAGGTCGTCACGGAGTTCGAGTTTGATTCGGTAGCGGCGAATTCGGCGGTCTTCTTCGCTGGCTACGCGTTCGATAAACGAAGGTACGCCCAAGAACTCCATGCCCTTTTCTTCGATTTCTTGAAGGACCGTACTGCGGATTTTGCGCTGGTTATCCCAGGTTTTATCCTCGATACCGAGAATTTGGTTGAGTTCATCTGGAGTCACAAGGCTGTCTGTCGACTGAAGTAATAAATGGCGGAGCGCAAGGCGCGCCAAAGGACTAAGTGATTGAGCAAAGTTGCGCTCAATCGAAGGGCGAGAACGCTGGTATCGAAGGATTAATACGGTGAGGGCAATGAACGATACCGCAACAAGCGAAAGTCCCTTCCAATTGGCTTTGACTGAGGATAAGGGCCCAGATTCGTAGATAGGACCAATGGTTTGGGGCTTGAGTTGGGCGACAAACGCATCATAGGTTAAGCGCTCAATTTTAACGTGTACGTTGGTGATGGTACTGGCAGTTTGGATGAGGATTACTTTATCTGGCGCAAGTAGGATCCCGTGCCTGCCGTTGAAGGGATTAGAGTAGACGTCGAGCAGGGCTTCGCACTTCTCAAGCTCATTCGCCACGAGGTCCGCGAGGTAGAGGCGCCCTTCAAAGAGTGCAATATTTGTGCTGCCCCATTGGCCAAATGGGGTAAGCTCGTGGAGCGCGGGTCCCTTGCTTCGTACTGCGGCAACACCTAGCCGGGTGTAGGTGGCGCTATTCAGATCCATCAGGTAGGCAGAATAAGTGGGTTCGGGCATGGATGAAGGGGCGCCATCTTGTACAATGCTGGTTAGAACGCCAGGCTCATTAGGGCTATAAAGACCGCCTACAAATCCATCAGGCACAGATGGGGTCATCGTGCGGCGCTCCCATTCGCGCAGTTCTGGTTCATAGAACAGTGCGAGATCTTGTACATTCCAAATCCCTGAACCGCCCAAGCTCCAAAGCTTGGATCCGTCATAGTACCGAAGTGCACCATAGTTGTAGCCGGCATAAAATGTGCGGTCAAGTCGCTCGAGCGACCCATTTTTGTGCACCGTGTACACGAGGCCAGATCCAGTGAAGTGGATTATTGTGGTGTCGGGAGTTTGTGTAACCACAGGTGAGGGATGCAAGAGGAGCCGCATAGGGTCCGGCAATACCTCAAAGCTGTCGTTGACCACCCAGCCCGTATTGTGAAGGCTAGCAATGTGTCCACGGTGAAAGTCAATTTGTTTAATGCTATCGTTGTGGTACAGGTACGCAATGCCATCGGGGCAGTTATACTGAACGGTTTGTGCGCCTAATGGAGCGCCAGCGCACCAAAGTAAAAGAAAAGTCTGTGCTGCTCTCACACTGTGAAAATACGTGAATTCAAGACGTTCTCACAATTATCTCACGATAAATTGTATGCAAAATCAGTCTTTGCCTCACATTTGTATCCGAAACCAAGCACGGCTTCACACCAAACCACCTAAAGCCCTGAGCATCAATGCTTGGGGTTTTTTCGTTTATATACGTTTTAAATGCATTTGAACGCCTCAAACGGCTCGAGGCAGTCCAAGCATCGGTGAAGCGCCTTGCAGGCCGTAGAACCAAACGCAGAGATGCGCTCAGTGTGTGTACTTCGGCAGCGGGGGCAGGCGAGCGGCTTGTGGATGCTGAGCAGCGAGCGCTTGTCGCTGGTCCGGCGGGGCGGCGGGGCGATTCCGTAGGCTTCAAGCTTGCGCAATCCCTCATCACTAATCCAGTCGGTGGTCCATGGCGGGTCGAGCACGGTCCGAATGCGAACATTCCCGGCGCCGACAAGCGCTTCAAGCGCTTCGCGCACGTCGCGCTCAATTCGTTCGGTGGCAGGGCAGCCCGTGTAGGTGGGACTTAGGTCCACCTGGCACACTCCGTCCTCAAGGCGCACAGAGCGCACGATTCCGAGGTCCATCACCGAAAGGGCGGGCACCTCAGGGTCCGCAACCTGGTGCAGGCAGTGTTCGAGACTAGAAACGCTTACCACGTGGCGTCGGGATAGGCCCGAGGCAAACTCTGCATTTCAGCAAGAAGGAATCCAAGGGATTCGCTGTGGATTCCGGTCTTGCCGCGCAACAGCTTGGCAGGGCTCTCGGGAAGTTGGAGCTCAGCGTGCTCGAGCACCTCTTGAACGAGGTCGAGCCAAGGGCCGCGAAGACTGGCCACATCGGGTCCCCAGCCGGCTGCATGGGCTGCACGGTCTACTGAAGAAGGCTCAAAAAGTTCCGAAGTAAACGGCCAGAGTCGCAAAAGAGATGCGGTAATGCGGACGCGGCTTTCGTCGGTTCCGTCGCCGAGGCGCACAATCCATTCTGAACTGTGCTGGGCGTGGTACGTCGTCTCTTTGATCGCTTTGCGCGCAATGGCAGCGAGTTCGATGTCGCTGGAGTGCTGCAGGGCTTCGAGCTGCAGAAAGTGAAAGGCGTCAAAGTAAAACTGTCGGGCCATGGTGTCGCCAAAGTCGCCGTTGGGCTGCTCGACGAGCACGTGGTTGCGGAATTCGCGGTCGCTGCGCCAGTAAGCGATGCGGTCTTCGGTCATGCCATCGCCAATGCGCTGGGCTGCGAGCTGGTAGTACTGGCGTGCCAGGCCCACGAGGTCGAGGGCGAGGTTGCTCAGCGCGATGTCTTCTTCGAGAATGGGTCCGTGGCCGCACCACTCACTGAGGCGGTGACCCAAGATGAGGGCGTCGTCGCCCAGGTGCAGTAGGTACTGCACTGACGCATCACATGTGTCCCACTTCATCCGGAATCTCGTAGAAGGTGGGGTGGCGGTATACTTTGTCGTCTGAAGGCGCAAAGAGCACCTCTCTTTCATCGGGGGCAGATGCTACAATCGCGCTCGAAGGCACGACCCAAATGCTGGTTCCTTCGCTGCGACGCGTGTAGACGTCGCGGGCGTTTTTGAGCGCCATTTCAGCGTCGGGCGCATGAAGGCTTCCCGAATGCTTGTGCGAAAGCCCGTTTTTTGAACGAACAAAGACTTCCCAAAGGGGCCACTGATCGGGCGTACTCATGCTGCGGATGCTTTAGCGGTAGGGGCAGCTGCGGCACGACGGGCGGCCTGCTTGGCCGCATAGGCCGTCGCTGCCTCGCGAACCCACGCGCCCTCGGCGTGGGCTGAACGCCGGGCCTCGAGGCGCTCGGTGTTGCAGGGTCCGTTGCCCGCAACTACGGCAAAAAACTCAGCCCAGTCGATGGGGCCAAAATCGTAGTGCCCGCGCTCTTCGTTCCATTTGAGGTCGGGATCGGGCAGGGTCAAGCCCAGAAACTCGGCTTGTGGAACCGTCTTATCTACAAATTCTTGGCGCAGCTCGTCGTTCGACTTGCGCTTGATACGCCACGCCATGCTTTGGGCGGAATTGGGGCTTTGGTCGTCGCTTGGGCCAAACATCATCAGCGAAGGCCACCACCAGCGGTTGAGGGCATCTTGGGCCATGGCTTTTTGCTCCTTGGTTCCGCGCGCCAAATGCATCATGAGCTCGTAACCCTGACGCTGGTGAAAGCTCTCCTCCTTGCAGATGCGAACCATCGCACGGCTGTAGGGGCCGTACGAAGTGCGGCACAGCATCACTTGGTTCTGAATCGCGGCTCCGTCAACCAACCAACCCACAGCGCCCATGTCGGCCCAAGTGAGGGTCGGGTAGTTGAAAATGCTGGAATACTTTGCCTTGCCGGTGTGCAGATCGTCGATCATTTGGTCGCGCGACGTTCCGAGGGTCTCCGCAGACGAGTAGAGGTAGAGGCCGTGGCCGGCTTCATCTTGAACCTTGGCCAGCAAAATGAGCTTGGCGCGAAGCGAGGGAGCACGCGTGATCCAGTTCGCCTCAGGAAGCATCCCAACAATCTCAGAGTGAGCATGTTGGCTAATTTGACGCACGAGCGTCTTGCGGTAGGCGTCGGGCATCCAATGTTTGGGCTCCACCTTATTTTCGGCAGAAACGTAGTCGAGGAAGCGGGCTTCCATGTCAATTTTGGGGGCCATGGTACGGAATCGAAGGGTTAATTCTGCTGCAAATTACTGCCTGTAGAACAAAAAGTAGCTGCTGCTGGTTCGCATTGGACGCCTAGATTTGTACGCAACTATGTTTTCCTGGTTTAAAAATTCCCCTTCCAACGCTTCGGCCGAGGGACTGTTGGCCACTAAGGCCGACCAAAAAGGCGCCAAGGCGCAGTTTCAATCCCTGACCGTGCGCGAGGTGCGCCGCGAAACGTCCGACAGCGTGTCGGTCGCGTTTGACGTGCCTTCGGGCGGAAGCTTTCGCTTCATCCCCGGCCAGTACCTCACCTTGCGCACCACAATTGGCGGAACCGAAGTTCGCCGATCCTACTCGCTGTGTTCGAGCCCGTTGAGTGGCGAGTTGCGCGTGGCCATCAAGCAGGTCGAGGGCGGAATTTTTTCGACCTGGGCCAACACCGAGCTCAAGGCGGGCGACGTCCTCGATTCCATGCCCCCGATGGGCAACTTCATTCTCGAAACCGACCCGAGCGCGCGCCGTCGCTACGTCGGATTCGCGGCCGGATCGGGCATCACGCCGGTCCTTTCCATTCTCAAAACAGCGCTCGAGCGCGAGCCGGAGTCTGAGTTTGTGCTGTTTTACGGAAACCGAAAGACCGCGAGCATCCTCTTCAAGAATGAGTTCGAAGACCTCAAGGACCGCTACCTCGGCCGCCTCGAGGTGCACCACGTGCTCAGCCGCGAAGACCAAGGCAGTGACGCCCTTTTTGGACGCCTCGACGCCGACCGCATTCGCTATTTTGCCGAGCACATCCCCACGGTGACCAAAGCCGACGGCTACTATCTGTGTGGCCCTGAGCCCATGATCCACGCTGCCACCGACGTGCTCAAGGCAGCGGGCGTGGCTCCAGAAAAAATTCACTTTGAGCTGTTTACTGCTGCTGCTTCGCCGGCCGCTGCCGCGAAGGCTACGGCAGACAAGGGTTCCGCCACAGGCGACGCCTACGTAACCGTCGTACTCGACGGCGAAGAAACGCACTTCACCCAGTCGTCTAAAGAATTTGTGCTCGACGCGGCCCTCGATGCCGGAGCTGACGTGCCCTACGCCTGCAAAGGCGCGGTGTGCTGTACCTGCCGCGCAAAAGTGCTTGAGGGCAAGGTCGAAATGGCGATGAATTACTCGCTCACCGACGACGAGGTGGCCGATGGCTACGTGCTCACTTGCCAGGCGATGCCGCGCAGCGAGCGGGTGGTCGTGAGCTACGACGCGTAAACGAGTTTCTGGCCTCTAGTTACTGGTTTTCCGCATTTGAATGTGCGGAATTCCGTCCTCGTCGTAGACGTCGCCCTCGGGCTGAAACCCAAATTCAGTGTAAAACCGAAGTAGGTAGTGCTGGGCGCTGATGACTGCGTCGTGGCCCGGGAACAGCTGCTGTGCGTGGTGAATGGCGCGGTGCATGAGTTCGCGGCCAAGGCCGGTTCCGCGCACCGACGACGCGGTGGCCACCCGGCCGAAGCTGGGTTCGGCGTACGAGGTTCCGGGCGGAACCACCCGCGCAACCGCCACCACTTCACCCTGCTCGTCCTCGGCCCAGAGGTGGTGCGACACGCGGTCCTTGGTGTCGGGATCGGCGTACGCGCAGTTCTGCTCGACCACAAAGACGTCGGCCCGCAGCGCGAGGATGCGGTGCAGCGCGTCGGCTGAGAGCTCTGAAAAGGGGGCAAACTGCCACGAAAAGCGTGCGGACATGGTGGGATCAAGTTCGTACTTTTACCTCAATAATTCCCACGCCATGATGCTCAAGCTCATTCAAGACTTTCCACAGCATATTGCTGATTCACTGAACATTGCCGAAGGTGTTGCCAAGGTTTGGCAGCCTTTGCCACGCCCTGTACACCAGGTGGTGGTCACGGGCCTTGGCGGGAGCGGTATCGGCGGAACCATAGCCGCAGACCTCTGCGCGGGCACGGCGACGGTTCCGGTGGTGGTGAATAAGGGATATTCGCTTCCGAACTGGGTAGGCCCGAACACCCTCGTGGTGGCCTGCAGCTACAGCGGCAATACCGAAGAGACGCTTACGGCCCTTGACCAAGCGGTAGCGGCCGGATGCATGGTTTCGGCGATCACCAGCGGAGGCGAACTCAAGCGCCGCGCGGACCAGCACGGGTGGAATACCAGCGTGGTTCCGGGCGGAAACCCGCCGCGCTCGATGTTCGGCTATGCGCTAATTCAGATTTTGGCCCACTTGGATTTGGCGGGAGTCGGCGCTCCGGCCCAGTGGCAGAAGCAAGCAGCCCAAGCGGTCGCGGATTTGATTGTTCGCCGCGACGAGCATTTGAGCGAAGCCGAGGCCATTGCCGACACACTTGAAGGAACGGCATTCGCGGTCTATGCGGCGAGCGGAATGGCCGGGGTTGCCACGCGCTGGCGCCAGCAGCTCAATGAAAACAGCAAAATGCCGGGGTGGGACGCTGAGGTTCCCGAGATGAACCACAACGAAATGGTCGGCTGGGCCGGCGGCGGATCGCGCTACAGCGCGGTTTTCTTGCATTCGGCATTTGACGCCCCCCGCAACCGCATGCGCATGGAGCTCAACGCCCCCGCCATCCGCGCCCACGGAACCCATGTGGCCGAACTTCACGCCTACGGAGCCTCTCCGCTGGAGCAGGCACTCGACCTCGTAGCCCTCGGCGACTGGGTCAGCTACGTCCTCAGCGTGCGGAACGCGGTGGACATCATGGACATCAAGGTCATTGACGACCTCAAAGACGCCCTGGGCAAGGCATGAGCCGTCGTCCTGTTCGATTCGCCGACCTTGGAAGCTGGAGCTACCAGCGCGCTTGGGACTTCCAGGAGTCCATCTTTACCGAAGTCGTAGAACGCAAGTCGGCAAACCGCAAACTATCTGAAGAAGAGCGTATTGCGACGCACGACACCCTGCTGTTTGTCGAGCACCCGCACGTGTATACGTTGGGCAAAAGCGGCGACTTCGGCAACCTGCTGGCCGACGACGAGCGCCTTAAGTCCATCGGAGCCGAGTTCTACCGCACCAACCGCGGCGGCGACATCACCTACCACGGCCCCGGCCAACTCGTGGGCTACCCCATTCTCGACCTGGACGAATACTTTACCGACATTCACCGCTACCTGCGCACCCTCGAGGAGGTCATTATTGCCACCCTCGCGGACTATGGCTTGAGCGGCGACCGCAGTCCGGGCGAAACGGGCGTGTGGCTCGACGTCGGAACCCCCTTTGCCCGCAAAATCTGCGCAATGGGCGTGCGCGCTTCGCGCTGGGTGACCATGCACGGCTGGGCCTTCAACCTCAACACCGACTTGCGCTACTTCGAGTACATTATTCCGTGCGGAATCAAGGACAAAGCCGTGACTTCGCTCCAGCGTGAGCTGGGTCGCCCCATCGACGAGGTCGAGGCCAAGGCTCGCGTGGCCGGCCACTTTGCCCGACTTTTTGAGGTGGACTTGGTGGTGACGCCCGCCGACCGTTTGCTTGGGGCATAGATTCTCCTAACTTGCACCGTATGAAACGCATTCTGTCAGTGGTATTGGCCCTCGGGGTCCTGAGCGTGCTCGTTTATTTTTCGTGGTACGGATACCTCTTTAAAGGGGTCTACGCGACGTACTTGCAGGGCCGGACGACCTCGGACCCCTTCGACGCCGCCTACTTTGATACGGAACCCATTCCCGCTTCTCCGCAGCCCCTGGTTTGGCCGATGGCTATAGATTCTGCGCTCGAGCCCAGCGACGCTACGCAGTTGCTGCTCGACGCCAGCCAAACGGGCGCACTGCTCGTGTTTGACCGCGACACGTTGCGCCACGAGGCCTACTTCAGTGATTTTGAGTCTAATTCCAAGGTGAATTCGTTTTCAATGTCCAAGTCCATCGTCACAATGCTCGTGCAGCTGGCGGTGCAAGAGGGCAAGATTCCGAGCTGGGAAGCCAAAGCCAAGACCTACATCCCCGGGCTGCACGGACCGGGCGCCGACCGGTTGACCCTGCGTGACCTCAGTTCGATGCACGCCGACCTGGACTGGACCGAGAACTACTATGATCCCTTTGGCGAGACCGCCAAGCTCTACTACGGCGACGACCAAATGGCCCTGATTCTCGAGCGCGAGGTAGGCGATTCGGTGGGTCTTCGCTACGAGTACCAGTCCGCCGCGACCACACTGCTCAGCATCTGCCTCGAGAAGGCGGTGGGCGAATCGCTTCCGGCCTACGCGTCGCGCAAGCTGTGGGTTCCGTTGGGTGCGGAATCGGATGCTTCGTGGCACGTCGACGGCCAAGGCGAAGCCTTGGCATTTTGCTGCTTTAATTCGACGGCCCGAGACTACGCACGACTCGGACATTTGCTGGTGCACGATGGCCGCTGGAACGGCCAGCCGCTGCTCGACAGCGCATGGGTTGCGGTGGCTACCGCCCCAAAGACCGCGAGCTTCTATGGCCAGAGTTTTTGGCTCGGCGAGTCTGCGGACCCTAGCGGTCAGGCTCCTGCACGTCGCTACGTCGCGCTCCGCGGTCACTTGGGTCAGTGGATCATTGCGTTTCCTGAGACGGGACGCGTCGTAGTGCGCCTCGGTCGCACCGCAGGCGAACGCCCTAAGGGGTCGTGGGAACCGGTTCCCTTTCGCGCCCTGGCGGACGAATACGCTTGGAAATGAACGAATTGCACGGGTCGGGCCTCAGTGTAGCGACCGCGGACCGAGCGCTGCTACGTGGCCTCAACCTCGACCTCTACCCCGGCCAGTGTGTGGCCCTCGTGGGCGAGTCGGGTTCGGGTAAGTCGCTGACGGCACTGACGCTTATGGGCCTGCTGCCCAAGGGATTGACGGCTTCGTGGGCGACACTCGCAGACGGAATGCCCCGCAAAGCCATGGTCTTTCAAGAGCCCATGTCGGCCCTCAATCCGACGATGCGCATCGGGCGCCAGGTCGCGGAGGCCGCCGAATCCGCATTGGGGCTCAAGCCCGAGGAGGCACGTGACCGCGCACTTGAGGAGCTGCGCCGGGTGCAGGTTCCGCAGCCCGAATCCGCGGTGAAGAAGTACCCCCACCAGCTGTCGGGGGGGCAGCGCCAGCGCGTGATGATCGCCATGGCAATGGCCATGGACCCCGAGCTGTTGATTTGCGACGAGCCCACGACGGCCCTTGACCATTCGGTGGCGTTCGAAATCCTCGATTTGCTGCGCGATTTGCAGCGTGAGCGCGGAATGGCGATGCTCTTCATCAGCCACGACTGGGAAGCGGTTGCGCACGTCGCCGACCAAGTAATCGTGCTCCGGCAGGGCGAGGTGGTGGAGTCGGGCTCCCTCGACGAGGTCATGAACCACCCAAAGCAGCCCTACACACAGGGGTTGCTGGCGTCGCGTCCGCCCGAGCAGGGCAAGCCGATACGCTTGCCGACCGTTCAGGATTTTTTGGACGGAATTGCGCCCGAGACGTCCGAGCGTCCAGTTTTTGAGGGCGGAACCGAGATTTTGTCCGTGCGCGGTCTGCGCAAGTCGTTCAAAGGCACGCCCATTCTGCACGGTGTCGATTTTGTGGTTCACGAGGGCGAAACCTTGGGGTTGGTCGGAGCCTCCGGCTCTGGAAAGTCAACGATCGCCCGCTGCCTTGTGGGCCTCGAGCAACCCGACGGAGGCGAAATCACCTACCGCGGGACGCGCATCGACCAGCTTTCACGCGGGCAGCGCCGAGCCTACGCCCGCGAGATCCAGTACATTTTTCAGGATCCCTTCTCGAGTCTTCCGCCCCGGATGCGGGTGGGCGACCTACTCGAAGAGCCCTTGCGCGTGCACGGCCGCTCAGTGGACTCCGCCGGTCGCCAAGCCCGGGTGGCGGAACTGCTCGCGGCCGTGGGCCTCTCACCAGATTCGGCGCTGAAGTACCCCCACGAATTTTC
>DMDX01000155.1:0-123 GCA_003451355.1 Cryomorphaceae bacterium | reverse complement strand
TCCAGTACATTTTTCAGGATCCGTTTTCAAGCCTTCCGCCCCGCATGAGGGTTGGTAAACTGCTCGAGGAACCCCTTATTGTTCACGGACTTTATAAAAATTCCGCCCAGCGTCAGGCTCGGG
>DMDX01000056.1:13070-14614 GCA_003451355.1 Cryomorphaceae bacterium | reverse complement strand
ACCACGACGCTGTGCGTGAAGTTGACCGTGCGGCCCTTGCCGTCGGTGAGCCGTCCGTCGTCGAGCACTTGGAGCAGCACATTGAAGACTTCGGGGTGGGCTTTTTCAATTTCGTCGAGCAGCACTACGGCGTAGGGGCGACGGCGTACGGCTTCGGTGAGCTGTCCGCCCTCTTCGTAGCCCACATATCCCGGAGGGGCTCCCACGAGCCGCGACACACTGTGGCGCTCTTGGTATTCACTCATATCAATGCGGACCATGGCCTGGTCGTCGTCAAAGAGGAATTCGGCCAACGCTCGGGCAAGTTCGGTTTTTCCGACTCCGGTGGGGCCGAGAAAGAGAAAGGACCCAATCGGGCGCTTGGGATCGCCCAGGCCCGCGCGGGCGCGGCGCAGGGCGTCAGAGACGGCTTCAATCGCCTCGTTCTGGCCGACTACCCGCTGGTGGAGCTCATCTTCAAGACGAAGGAGTTTGCTTCGTTCGCTCTCGAGCATCTTGCTGACGGGGATTCCGGTCCAGCGCGAAACAACCTCAGCAATGTCCTCAGCACCCACTTCTTCTTGAACCATGGCGCGTCGGTCGGTGCGCAGCTCGTCGAGGGCCGCGAGGCCGTCGGTGATGGACTGTTCTGCTGCCGCGAGTTTTCCGTAACGGATTTCGGCGACTTTGGCGTAGTATCCGTTGCGTTCGGCTTGCTCGGCCTCGAGCTTTAGGCGCTCAACGTCTTCTTTGGCGCGTTGTATGCGTTCAACCGCTTCTTTTTCGGCGGACCATTGTGCGCCCAAGGCTGTTCGCTTCTCGTTGAGTGCGGCCAGTTCCTGCTTGAGCAGGTTGAGGCGCTTGGGATCGTCTTCGCGCTGGATTGCCTCGCGTTCGATTTCGAGCTGAATAATCTTGCGGTCCAAGTCGTCGAGCTCTTCGGGCTTCGAATTGATTTCAAGTCGGAGCTTTGAGGCCGCCTCATCCATCAAGTCAATGGCCTTGTCGGGCAAGAAGCGATCTGAAATGTAGCGCTGGCTCAAGAGCACCGACTGCACCACCGCTTCGTCTTTGATGCGGACTTTGTGGTGGCTTTCGTACTTCTCTTTGATTCCGCGCAAAATGGCGATGGACGCTTCGGTGTCGGGCTCTTCGACCAAAACTTTTTGAAAACGGCGCTCCAGCGCTTTGTCTTTTTCGAAGTACTTCTGGAACTCGTTAAGGGTTGTCGCACCCACGCAGCGAAGCTCGCCGCGGGCGAGTGCGGGCTTCAGGATGTTGGCTGCGTCCATGGCGCCTTCGCCGCCGCCGGCTCCAACCAAGGTGTGGATTTCGTCGATGAACAGAATGAGGTCGCCCTCGGCGGCAGTCACCTCTTGAACTACGGACTTGAGGCGCTCTTCGAATTCCCCTTTGTACTTGGCTCCGGCGATGAGCGAGCCCATGTCGAGTGAAAAGATGCGTTTGCCCTGAAGGTTTTCGGGGACGTCACCCCGAACGATGCGGTGGGCGAGGCCTTCGGCGATGGCGGTTTTACCGACGCCGGGTTCGCCCACAAGTACGGG
>DMDX01000056.1:7065-12748 GCA_003451355.1 Cryomorphaceae bacterium | reverse complement strand
GCGCGCTCGTTCAGGTCAATCGCGTACTTTTTGAGCGCTTGGTAGCTGCCTTCGGCGGATGCGGATTGGGCTTTTTTTCCTTGGCGCAGCTGGGCAATGACGGCGCTGAATTCTTTTTCGCGGAACCCTGCATCCCGCAAAGCTTGGCCCATGGCGTCGCTAGCGGTTCCGATCCCCATGATGAGGAACTCAAGGCTGACGTAGTCGTCGCCAAATTTTTTGGCTGCAGTTGCCGCCTGGGCAAGGGCATTCTGTGCGGGGCGGCTGAGGTAGCGTTCTCCGCCGTCGACGCGACCGTGCTGGGCGAGGAGGGCTTCGGCGGTGCGCACCAAGGTTTCTGGGACAAGTCCCGCTCGGCGCAATAGGTCTTCAATAAAGGCACGGTCAGCTTCAACGGCCCCCACGAAGAGGTGCGCAGAATCGATGGCCTGATGGCCCAGTTCAGTAGCGCGTTGCTGCGCTGCCTGAAGGGCGGATTGGGTTTTTACGGTAAGGTTGTCCATACGTTCTCAATGGGCTCAATCCACGTGCCCAAGGGGTTAAAACGACAAAAAGGCAGCATTTCAATCGAAACACTGCCTTTTTGGCTCAAGTCTGCCCGTAGGCGCTAGACTCTAGCGGACAAAGCGGCGGGTGTAGCTCTGTCCTTGCCACTCGACTACGGCATTGTACATGCCGGAGGCGAGCTGAGCGGTTTCCCACTCAAGGCGTACGAGGCCACCTTGGTGGTCAAAGTCTTGGGCAAGTACGGGCTGACCGAGCATGTTGTACACCGTCAACCGAACGCTTCCGCCTTCGTTGGACTGGAAGTCCATTCCAACGGGTCCGCCCTGTGAAGGGTTGGGGCTGATTCCGCTCAAGAATGCGTCGGTGAGGGTCGCTTCAGGTGTGCCGATTCCGATGATGTCAATCGTCGAACCGAGTGGAGCCTGTTCCAAACAGAAGTTGTCGACCGCCCAACCTTCGTTGACGAGGGTGAAGTCGGTTCCGAAGCGGAATCGGAAGATCAAGGTACCTTGATTCTCTGCTGTGAAGTTAATGCTCGAGTTGGCCCAACCGTTGGTGGTGCCCGACCATCCCGGACGAACGTTATCCAGAGAGGTCACGTGCACCGTGTTGTACCATTTGCCCGACGGGAAGACGTTGCCCAAGGTGTACCAGTTGATGCCTCCGTTGTAGGACCAGTCGATGCTGCCACCGTCGTGGTACTGCTCAGAGAACATGTTGTGGTCAAACTTCATGGTGTAGGTCACATTGCTGTCGAGTACAAAGAAGGGGGTGTGCAGTGAGCTGCGGCCCATCGGACTGTAGTTGCCCGTAAGCTTGGTCATCCATGCTTTGGTTCCGCTGGCTGCGCTGCTAATGATGCTCTGGCCAGGTGTTCCGAATTCCCAGTCGTGCGCAGCGGTCTTGATCGTCGAATGCAGGGGCAGCCATGGCGCCTTGTTCGGATCCTCAAAGTCGTTGCAGTACCCCGTGGCATCGATTGCGATCTTGTCGGACACGATGAATGTCTTGCAGAACTGGTCGTCGGCGGTCAAGTTATCTTGCTTGTCGTTCGGACGGTGCGTCTCGACACAAATGCTGTAGGAGCCGGCTCCGGTATTCAGCCAACCCTGGTTGAATTCGAACCAACGGCGTCCTCCGCGCGGCATCGGTGGATTGTAGACGACAGTCTCGTACGCGGTCCATGCGCCGTTGTTGACGCGGTAGCGCACCTGTAGGGTGTCTACGGGCTTGGCTCCGGTATTTTCAAGGTATACCGTGAGCGTCGAGGTGTCGTCGGGAACGATCAAGTACTCTTTGGTATCGATGTCGATTGGGGCCATTGAGTTTTGGGGTGGAACATAGATTTCCACATCATCAATCGCCCAACCGGCATTCGCCGCGCCGACCGCGGTACCCAATCGGAAGCGAAGGTTCAACGGGTTGCTGTTGAAGTTCCACATTGCGAGCGGAAGGGTAGAAGTGATCCAGTTACCTCCCGTGCTGCCCTTCCATCCAGGTTGGTTGTTCAAAGCTGCTATTCCCGATGAACCGTAGCTCGATCCGTACCAGTTTTGGCCAATGGTTGCGGTGGCATTGCCCAGTACGTTCCAGGTTCCGTTGTTCAAGAACTCAATGTTCGCACCGTCGGCACCACCAAAGGCAAAGCGGTGCTTGAATCGAATTTCGGCACCCATGATGGTGTCAAAGTTGGTCAATGGAGGCATGCGGAGGTACTCGCTACCCACACCTTGGTAGTTCTGGGTGAGGCCAGTCATCCAAACGTTGCTGCCTGAAGCAGCGGTAAAGCCCTTGCCTGGTTGCCCCATCTCCCACATTTGGAGGGTTCCGGTTCCGCCTTGAACAAAGAAGGAATGTTCGTTGCCGACGCAGTTGTCAAACGTAACTGGTCCAAACGGAATACCTACTGAGGTATTACCCGCGGTGATGCGTGAGGCTGTATCGTTGCGTGAAAAGGCATCGCCGGCCAGGGTAGTGTAGGCTTTGATTTCAAGGTCGCCTTCCCAGTAGACTACTGGCGTAGTCACCGTGAGCGTCGCCTCAGCACCTGCTGCAATGCTCGGCACCGTATACGTATAGGTATTGGTGTTCGATGCCGTACAGAGGTCCTTGACCACTACAGTTACCGGAACATTTGATTTTGTCTGCTTGCCGTAGTTGCGGACCTTGAGCACTAGGTTTTGTGGGGTGGCCAAGAATACGGTGTTCGGTGGAGATGTAATCGCGGTAACACCTACATCGTTGTTGGGGTGTTCATAGATCAGCAGGTCATCGATTGCGATATCCGCGGCTTGTCCGGCTCCGGACTTACCGGCAACAAGGCGCATTTTAATTGTTTGACCGGCGTATGCCGACAGATCGATAAGCTTGTACGCCCAATTGCCAGTTTCAGAGGTTTGCTGCTGGCTCGTGATAATAGATGCAGGAATAGTCGTCCATGTGTTACTGCCCGATGGTACTACCTGAATTCCCAAGGAGGCGATGTCTGCGCCGTACATGTAGTACCAGAACGACATAACGGGGTTGGTCATGCCACTCAAGTCAACACATCCCTCTTGCTGAAAGAGTGCAAAGGGGCTGTTGGCTCCGAAGTTGCCTTCAGCATAGAGGTAGTTGCCCTTGCGATCTTTAGACCAACGTGGGCCCGTAGCCCTTGTCGGTGTTAAATCCTTACCTACCATGAATGCATAATTACCGCTGTTTGACGCTGGAAGCGCAAACCAACCCGATGGTGCAAACGTTCCTGGGTTCGCGGTGGTTCCGTTGCCCGGAGTCCAACCTGGACCATCGAAGTTTAGGAAGTAGGGGAAGGTGCTGATTGGTTGAATATGCTCGATGGCAATTGGACCAATGCTGTCGTTGCTGCTCTGCCCGTCACCGTTTAGTTCAGACCAGATGTAGATTTCAAAATTGGTGAATGCACTAAGGTTGGCCTTTGGCGTCAACGTGTAGGTCATCGTATCACCCATTCCGAAACTTCCTACGACCGTATCGCGAAGGATGGTCGTTGCGCCTGTTGCCAAGTTTTTCACTGAGAATGCTAGCGGAATTTGGGTAAGCGTTTGAGAACCCTCAGTACGGAAAAAGACCTTGACATCCTCTTGGTTGGTGTAGGTGCAGAATCCGTTTTGCGGCTTGAAGGATTCAATCAAATTCACGTCCCGTGTAAAGGGTTGGAAGATTTTGATGTCGTCGATGGCCATATCTCCGCGGCCATTGGCCGAGGAATTATTTTTCGAGCCCACAAATCGCATACGAACGTACTTGCCGAGGTAGGGGTCAAGGTTGATGAACGCCTTATCCCATGGGTCAGCGATGCCACGGTGTGTAGCACCCGTGATGAGGTTTACTCCAATAACACCTAAGTTGTTAAGGAATCCAGCACCAGTGTCGATATCCACGCGAAGGTTGCCCATGTGTGCGCCAAACTTGTGGTAGTAGAATTCAGCTGCGGCATGGGAGAGGTTGTCCAGCTTTAAGCACGGGGTGATGAATAAAGTGGTGTTGCCGGGGCTGCCTTGTGAGGCTTCGGTGTACAGGTACTTGCCACTGCCTGTGGTGTGATCACCGACGGGGCCCGTACCAAAGGTTCCGGTTTGGCCCGTCCGAACAGACCATGCGAATCCTGATGAAAGCGGGTTCGGCGAAACTTCGTAGTTGCGTCCGGCTGGGGGATTGCCTAGTGGGAATACCCCGCGGTGGGTTGTTCCGCTACTACCAGCCCCAGTACCGGCCATCCAGTAGAATGCCTCAAAGTCTTCGATGTACGGAAAAGTCGTGGCTACAAAGGGAAAGCTATTCGGTAGCGAAGGGCCACATACAGCGGGGGGCAAAGGGTCGCGCCAAAAAGTGTTGAATGAAATGGCCGCTGCCGTAGACGGCGAGCGCACCGAGTTTTCGTCGCACGCACAGTCAAAGGCCTCAACCCACCAGTTGATCGTGTCGCCCACGACGAGGTTCGTGAAGTCGTAGAAGTACTCTGAGGAGTCGGGGCATGAAGACGTATTGACGGCGGTCATGTTGACCATGTTCCAGGTTCCGCCGTTCATTTGGTAGTGAAGTACCACCGAATCAATACCTGATTTAGGAAGGACTTTGTCGGTAGCGCGCAAGCGCACTTGTTCGGTCGCCTGGTAACGCGCGCCGATGGGTTCGCGGCGCGGATTGAGGTTCCATTTAATTTTGGGTGGAATAAGTTCGCAGGGAGCTGCCTCAACTTTGAGGTTGTCGACAAACCATCCAGCTGTAGTGGCTCCGCCGCTCGGAACCCGGTACTGAAGCGCAAACTTCACGAGTACTTGGCTAAATCCGGTACCGGTCCCGCTTGGTCCGCTACCTGCAATGCTTGAAATGTCGAAGACTTCGTTGACCCACCAGTTGTTGGTAGGCGCAACGCCTTGCCCAATGGTGGTGGCGCCCCCCCAGTAGTTGGGGTCTGCAGAGTTGGCATACATCACCTCATTGATGTATCCAAGGGTGCCAAAGCTCACACTTGCTCCACGGTAGTGGCTCGCGTTGAGTGTGGTCCATGTGGCCCCGTTATTGGTTGAAACTCGGATGTAGCCACGCTGACCAAAGTGAATTTTACCGATGTGGTCAAACGAAAGGCGCACAAACGAGTTGCCCACCGTCGAAAATGCTTGAGTTTGGAAGAAAATGGTATCCTGAGGAAGGACATTGGCGTGGTAACTCTTTGTTCCGCTCACGCTCAATGCGTTGGTATCGTTCCAATACTGGATGACACCTGGTTGCGTGTGGCTGGTGGACACGTTGAGTGGAGGACTGTCGAAGTCCTCATAAAATACGGTGGTGACTTGCGCTTTTACGCTGATATTCAGCGAAGCAAGGGCGATAGCAGCAAGCCCAAGGCGGCGTAGTAGGTGCGTCATAGCAGGCGTTCGTTCTCGGTTAGGTATAAACCTAGAACCTCAAATATACGAGAAGTCGCGGACGCTACGGCCTAGCGAATGCTCACTCGCAGCCTCGATTCACCATTTAAAAAGCCTTCTAGGCGATCTCCTGGGGTGACGGGGCCGACCCCCGCGGGAGTTCCGGTGAAGAGTACGTCCCCTTTTTTCAGCGTAAAGTATCGGCTCACAAAGGCAATGAGGTCTTCAATGGGAGTCAAAAAGTCAGCAGTGCTTCCCTCTTGTACGGTAGCACCATTTTTTTCGAG
>DMDX01000056.1:4726-6807 GCA_003451355.1 Cryomorphaceae bacterium | reverse complement strand
GCGTCGATGTACTGGTGCGCAAAGCGCGGTTCGATGTACTTGCCCACTTTGCTGATTCGCACGACCCATTCGATTTCGTGGTGTACGTCCTGGGTCCAGGGCGGAATTACAAACGGGTTACGCGGCGGCAGTAGCGCGGAATCTGGCTTGCAAAAAATCACAGGTACTTCGGGTACGGCATTGCCGAGTTCTTCGGCGTGTGCCCGGTAGTTGCGTCCCACACAGATGATTTTCATCGTTGGCGGAGCCGAATGGCCGTGAGGATTTTTTTGGTAAACAACGGGAAGTCTGCGTTTTGCAGCCATGAGTAGTACCCGGGATCCTTGAGGAGCACATGACTGACGCGCTGGCCTTTGTACTTGCCAAAGCTGAACTGTTCGTGGCCTTCGGCATCAAACGTGATGAATCCCGCAAAGTCTGCGGCACGGTGCATGGTGCTGAAGTCGCTCAATGCCGGCACTTCTTTGGGAAGGTCCGGGTAGCGCTCGAGCTGTGCCTTGAGTACTTCGTAGGTTGCGCGCACGTCGGCCTCAGCCGTGTGGGCATTTTTGAGGTCTGCCTGGCAGTAAAAAGCGTAGGCCGCGCTGAGTGTGCGCTGCTCTTTTTTGTGAAAGATGTTCTGTACATCTACACTGCGGCACTGGCTAAGGTCAAAGTCGCTTCCGGCCCTAAGGAGTTCTTCGGCGAGCATCGGAATGTCAAACTTGTTGCTGTTGTACCCAGCAAGGTCACTACCCTGAAGCAGCGGGAGCAATTCGGGTAGAATCTGCTGAAAAGCAGGGGCATCTGCGATGTCTTCGTTGCTGATTCCGTGGATGGCTGTTGTAGCCTCAGGAATCGGAATGCAAGGGTTAACCCGCCACGTTTTTACCGTTTCGGAACCGTCCGGCTGCACCCGCAGCACGCAGAGTTCGACAATTCGGTCGTGGACTACATTGACGCCCGTCGACTCGATATCGAAGACGCAGAGGGGACGGGCTAAATTCATCAGATTTCGCGGTTTGGATCCCACTGCTCAAGGTAGTCCGCCACTCGGCGCACAAACATTCCGCCCAAAGCACCGTCGACCACGCGGTGGTCGTAGGAGTGCGAGAGGAACATTTTGTGGCGAATGGCAATCACATCACCCTCTGCAGTCTCTACTACGGCTGGCATCTTGCGGATGGCGCCGAGGGCCAGAATCGCTACTTGGGGCTGGTTGATTATCGGCGTTCCGAGGATGTTGCCAAAGCTTCCGACGTTGGTGACCGTATAGGTTCCGCCTTGAATGTCGTCGGGCTTGAGGGCGTTAGCGCGCGCGCGGTTGGCCAGCTCGTTGACTTCCTTGGTCATGCCGCTAAGGCTCAGACGGTCGGCATTTTTAATGACGGGAACGATGAGGTTGCCGCTGGGCAACGCAGTGGCCATTCCGAGGTTAATCGGTTTGTGGTACACGATGTTGTTGCCGTCGACGCTTACGTTGATGTTCGGGAAGTCCTTGATGGCCTTGACCACGGCCTCCATGAAGATGGGGGTGAAGGTGAGTTTTTCGCCTTCGCGCTTTTCGTAATCCGACTTGACTTTTTCGCGCCAGCGCACAATCGCGGTCACGTCGGCCTCGACAAATGAGGTGACGTGCGGAGCCACGTGCTTGCTCATCACCATGTGGTCAGCGATAAGCTTGCGCATGCGGTCCATTTCGCGGATTTCGTCGCCGGGGAAGATAGTGGGCGATGGGGCCTTAAATCCGTGACCAGCTGGCGCGGTGGCGGCACTTAATGGAGCAGCGGGTGCTGCGGCAGGCGCAGATGCGGGAGCCTTTAAAGTTGCTTTGGGCGTGCTGAGGTTTACGCCCGAAGCGCGCTGAGCTAGGTAGGCGAGAAGGTCCTGCTTGGTGACGCGGCCATCTTGACCTGAACCGTCGATGCTGTCGAGCTCGCCTTGAGATACGCCTTCTTGCGTAGCCATGCTGCGCACTAGCGGAGAGTAGAAGCGGTTACCGCTGCTTTTAGTTGCTGGCTGCGGGCTGTTAGCTGCTGGTTGCTGGCTGCTAGCCGCTGGCTGATCGTTGCTGGTTACTGGTTGCGGGTTGCTGGCTGCGG
>DMDX01000056.1:0-4469 GCA_003451355.1 Cryomorphaceae bacterium | reverse complement strand
GGTTGCTGGCTGCGGGAGCTGCGGCTTTGCCATCACCTGTATCGATGTGGGCGATGACCTGACCCACTTGAATGACGTCGTTCTCGTTGAACAACTTCTTGACCAAAACTCCGGTAACGGGCGACGGAATGTCGCTGTCCACCTTGTCGGTGGCAATGGTTAGCACTGATTCGTCCAGTGCAATGGAGTCACCTTCGTTCTTCAGCCATTGGGTAATGGTGGCTTCGGCTACAGATTCGCCCATTTTGGGCATCGTCAATTCAAACATGGTCAGTTGGGTTGTTCGGCAAATTTACGGCACAGGTTGCCGGCGCAGAAGTGCATAAACGTCTAAATCCGCGTGCCAACGGCTTGCGTAGCGTCGGTCGGCTTCGTGGTCCCATTCCGCGACCCCGCTCGGCGCCACATGCGGAACCACTCCTGGCTTGAGCGGACTCAGCCCCAGGGCGGAGCTGGTGTATCCGACCCAGGATTTGGTTCCGGACCATACCGAGGGCAGCGCAGCGACTAGCCGACGGCCCTGTGGATGCAGCGCGAGTAGGGGGCTCAGTAGGGTCACGACCACCGTGATCGCAGCGTGAAGCAGTGCGCGGCTTCGGCGTACTAAAGGCTTGTCAAGCTCAGGGATCGCGGCATCAGAGGCAAGTCTGCGGTCGTCGCTCCCTAAGGTCCAGTTTGGGTAGACCATTCGAAAGCGGACTCCCTGGCCGCGTTGGGCAATCATGAGGTCGATGCTGCGGCGAAAGGGGATTCCGCCTTGGGCGTGAATAGCCACTACGGCGGGGCGAAAAAGGTTTATGCCTGATTCAAAATTGCCGTCCAATGGCAAGTCGGTGTCGGTGGAATGGGGGTCGGAATGTGCCGTTGGTGCAGGTCGGCCCAGGTGCAGGGTTCCGTGGCGTAGGATGCCACGGTTCCGAAGTCCAATGGCAAGCCGAAGTACCCGAGTGGCCATGGATGCAGATGCAAAAAGAAGGGATGAGAGTAGGACGAGCGCCCGCGAAAACCGCCAGTCTAAGGGTAGGAGGGCGTAGCCCACCAGTAGCGTAAGTGTGGCTAAAAAGCTACTTGAAAACCAGCGGCGAAGGGTTCCGCGTGCGCCGCCCAGGGCAGTGTGCACGGCAAACCAGGTCACGGTGTAGGCCGGTAAAACAAGCCAGCGGTACGCGATGGGGTAGGCTCCGCCCTCGATGTAGCGGTGCGACCGCTCCCAGTAGCTGGTGGCCGACTCGGCTAAGACGTAGCCCAGCGCGAGGTCGAAAAGAAGCGGGAGCACCACGGCGGCCCAGCGCTGGACCACGGTGGATGTGGCCTTGGCGTAGATTCCGAATCGAATGAGCGCGCTGAATGCCGCGGCACGGCCCGCGAAGTGGGTGCGGGCAAAGATGTCCATGGCCTCGTGAAACGTTTTAACGTACTTCCAGGTGGCGTGCTTGGTCGACTCGCCCTTGTAGTGAATGATGGGCGAGGTCGCGAGGTAGTGGTTTTGCCAGCCCGCCTTTTGGATGCGGTAGCTCAGGTCAATGTCTTCGCCGTACATGAAGTAGGCTTCGTCAAAGCCGCCGAGCTGGTCGAGAATGGGCTTTCGTACCATCATCCAGGCGCCGCAGTGCACGTCGACTTCGGCGTTTTGGTCCTCTGGGAGGTGGCCCAGGTAGTAGCGGGCGAATCGGGGGCTGCGCGGAAACAGACTGCTCAACCCGAGCAGTCGGTAGAGGGCTACGCTCGGGGTGGGCAGTGCGCGTTTGGATTCGGGGAGGAATTCGCCCGTTCCGTCGATCATGCGGCACCCGAGGGATCCGACTTCGGGGTGGTCGGCGAGGTAGGCCAACGCCGTGGCGAAGTTGTCTTCAGGTACCACCGTGTCGGGGTTGAGGTAGAGCACCACGTCGCCGGTGGCTTCGCGCAGGGCGAGGTTGTTGGCGCGTCCGAATCCGAGGTTGGTGGGGGAGGCGATCCAGCGGACCTCAGGGAACTGCGCGGTGATCCACTCGCCGCTTTGGTCGGTGGACGCGTTGTCGACCACGATGACTTCGACGTCAAGATTACGTGACGCGGCACGCACCGAACGCAAGCATTGGTCAAGAAAGGCCTTGACGTTGTAGTTGACAATGAGGACCGAAAGGCGCACGGCGTGAAGTTAGCCTTTAATCGTTTGCTCGTAGGGGACGCGTTGCTCCACCGCGCGGCTAAGGGTGCGCTCGTCGGCGTATTCCAGAGCATCGCCGACGGGGAGTCCGCGCGCCATCACCGTCAGGCTGACTCCCAGGGGCTGAAGGCGGCGGTAGAGGTAGAATGCGGTGGTGTCGCCCTCCATGGTCGTGCTCAGCGCAAACAAAACCTCAGTGATGCCCTCGGCTGCAACGCGTTCCACAAGGTGGTCGATGCTGAGGTCGCCGGGCCCCATTCCGTCCATGGGCGAAATGAGTCCGCCCAGCACGTGGTAGCGGCCGCGAAAGGCCTGGGTGTTTTCAAGGGCGAGCACGTCGCGAACGTCTTCAACCACACAAAGCGTCAGTGCGTCGCGGCGGCCGTCGGCACAAATGCTGCAGATTTGCGTATCGCTTAGCGAATGGCACTGGCTGCAGAGGGTGGTCTGCTCGGCGAGGTTGTGTATCGCGTCGGCCAGCTGCAGCATTCGGTCGTCGCCCTGCTGAATTAAATACAGCGCGAGCCGCAGTGCGGACCTTCGACCAATGCCCGGAAGCCGTGCCAATTCGCTCACCGCGCGCTCTAAGGCTGCTGAAGGAAGTTCCATCGTCCAAAAATACGGCATCTTTGTGCCGATGATGACCGGACCCTACCTCGTGCTCGCGGTGCTCGCGGGCTACTTCGCACTCCTCGTCGCAGTGGCCCGCTGGGCGGCTCGGCGCCACGAAGGCAACGACCAGTTTTTTACCGGCGGACGCCAAAGCCCGTGGTGGCTCGTCAGCTTCGGAATGATCGGCGCCTCGCTGAGCGGTGTAACCTTCGTCTCGGTTCCGGGCTGGGTCAGTACCGCGCAGTTCAGCTACCTCCAGATGGTGTTGGGCTATGTGGCGGGCTATGCCGTCGTGGCGTTTGTGCTCCTACCGCTCTACTACCGCACGGCCACCACCACCATCTACGGCTATCTGGATCAGCGCTTTGGCGTGTCGGCCTACCGCACCGGTGCCTGGTTTTTCTTGCTCTCCCGCTGGGTAGGCTCGTCGCTTCGCCTGTTTTTGGTGGCTAGTATTTTGCACGACCTCGTGGCGGAACCCTTCGGGCTTCCCTTCGGAGCCACCGTGGTGGCGGTCCTCGCCTTGATTTGGATGTATACCCACCGCGGCGGAATCCGCGCCGTCGTGTTCACCGATACCCTACAAACGGCGGCCATGCTCGGTGTACTCATTTGGGTGCTGGTCGTGCTCTTGGGTAGGCTGGGGGTAGACAACGCATGGGATTGGCTCTGGGCGCAACCCGAGTCGCAGTGGTTCTTCCCCGATGCCTCTGACGGGCGGAACTTTTGGAAGC
Organism: Cryomorphaceae bacterium; assembly: GCA_003451355.1. GTDB lineage: Bacteria > Bacteroidota > Bacteroidia > Flavobacteriales > Schleiferiaceae > TMED14. The sequence continues at coordinate 974 of DMDX01000056.1, read as the reverse complement.
AGTTTCTCGGCGGAATGTTTATCACCATCACCATGACCGGCTTGGACCAGGATATGATGCAAAAAAACTTGACATGCCGCAACCTGCGCGAAGCCCAGCTCAACATGATGGTCTTCAGCGGGGTGCTTGTCTTTGTGAATCTGCTGTTTTTGGCTCTTGGAGTGGTGCTCTACCGCTATGCGGGATCCGTCGGAATCGACGCTTCAGGCGATGGATTGTTTGCTGCGGTCGCGATGTCGCCGGGAATGCCCGCAGCCGTCGCCGTGCTCTTTGTGCTCGGATTGGTCGCCGCGGCCTATTCGAGCGCAGATTCCGCCCTTACCGCGCTGACCACCTCATTTTCGGTGGACATTTTAGGGGTTGAACGCATGGATTCGGCGCGTGCAGAACGCCTTCGCCGCCGTGTCCACATCGGAATGACCGTCGCCGTAGGCCTGCTCATCATTGGTATTGAACCATTCGCCGATCCCAGCATCATCAAGACCATCTTTACTGCCGCAGGCTATACCTACGGGCCACTCTTGGGGCTTTTTGCCCTTGGCCAGTTGACCTCGGTAAAGCCTTCATCCCGCTGGATCCCCTGGGCCGCGGTGTCCAGCCCGCTGCTTACGTATGCCGCGAGTTGGGCTGCCCCCAAGTTTTTGGGCTACACCTTCGGATTCGAACTGATCCTGCTGAACGGCTTGATCACCGCGCTCCTCTTAGCGTTGGGCCCCCAAAACAAGTAACCAGCAACCAGTAACTAGTTTCTGGTTACTGGTTTATCGCTTCACCACCGCGGTTCGTTCCGTTCGTGTGCCACGCTGAAGTTCTACGATGTAGGTTCCCGAGGCGAGTCCGCGCAGGTCGAGGCGGTTGCCGGTTGGCCACGGGCCATTAGCAAGTGTGCGTCCCGCGAGGTCGGTGATTCGGAATCCATCAGGCATCTGATCACCCTGAACACTGAGGAATCCCTCGGTGGGGTTGGGTGATAG
>DMDX01000131.1:6237-11190 GCA_003451355.1 Cryomorphaceae bacterium | reverse complement strand
CTGCTGCCCCACGACTACCTCGACGCGGTGACTCAGGGCTTGGCCCGCGACGCGTGGGACGCCTTCGGCGGCCCGGATGCCGCCCCGCCCGACTTCAGCCCGCTCCAAAAGGCCATCAGCTTCGCCATGACGTCGGTGCTGACTACGGGCGGCATCCGCGGCGGCTCCGCAAAACCCACCGCCACCTACTACCCCAGGGGATTCAACATGGGCATGCGCGCCGAGGCCTTTTGGGCCGTCGGCGGCTACGACACCCAATTCAAATGTGGCGAAGACGTCGAGCTCAGCATTCGGGTGCGGGCGGCAGGCTTCCGCGTGGGCCTCATCCCCGAAGCCGTCGTGTGGCACAAGCGCCGCGCCACCCTTGGCCAGTTTTACCGTCAGGTGCGCCGGTTTGGTTCCGCGCGAATTGCCCTGGCAAAGCGCCATTCAGGGCAAATGAAGCCCACCCATGCCTTTCCATTCGCATTTATGCTCGCTTGGATCGCAGCCCTCGCGCTGCACCTCACGGGCCTATGGACTTGGCCCGTCTACCTCTTTCACAGCTACTTTATCGCCGTCTTGGTGCTTAGCAGCATCCAAAACCGCTCCCTCGGAGTAGGTCTGCGCAGCGTCGCCGCCACCGCCGTCATGTTTGCCGGCTACGCCGTGGGCTTTGGCTCGGCGCTGCTGGGGCGCCCCTACCGGTAGTTAGTCGTTTAAGCCGAGGTTTCTGCCAGTAACCACGTTTTTATTGAATCACAAAAACGTACTTGCTCTGCACAAAAGACTGCATCTGGCTCATCATTTCGGTCGAGGTCGTGAAGACATAGCCGCTTAGATCCGATAAATCGGCTTGGTACGACGAGTCGGCGCTCCAAGCGGTGCACGAATAGCCACTTTGAACGTCTGTTAAGGGAATGTCGCTGTTGAGGGTAAGCCGAGCATTTTTCAATTCGGTGCCGCTGAAGGGAGCAATGGTGTCCATCGTCGCTTGGCCTTGCCAGTCGTAGCGCACGTAGATCGGCTTGTTGGTCTCGTTGACTACGAGAAAATCGTAGATGTAGACGGTTTCTTTCGTGCAGGCGACCGCCAGCATAGCGGCGAGAACAAGGGTGCTGAACTTTTTAATCATTGGTTTGGATTATATGTTGTTTAGAAGGCGACTAATATATATATATATATATATATACAAGTACTTGAACGGCAACGCTATAAGTTTTAATGAAATTGTAGCTTGAAGAGAAGTAACCTTGCTCAAAGTCAAAGGGGCCAACCTCGCCAACGAGCCAACCTCGCNNCAATCTCAGCCAACCTTGCCAATCTCAGCCAACCTTGCCAACAAGCCCTTCAATCGCCAACCGGTACCCCATCCAGCCGAGGCCGCTGATGGTTCCGCGGGTGTAGGGGGCCAGAAGTGAGGCGCGGCGAAACGATTCGCGGGCGTAGGTGTGGCTGAGGTGCACTTCGATGATGGGGCAGGTGAGGGCCGCCACGGCGTCGCGCAGGGCGACCGAGGTGTGGGTGAAGGCTCCCGGGTTGATCACAAAGGCGTGGTCGGGGCCGTTGTGGGCCGCGAGGTAGGCGCACAGGGCGCCTTCGTCGTCGGACTGGAACGAGCGAAGCTCGGTTCCGCCAAAGTGCGCGTCAAGCCAGGTCTGCAGAATGGGGATTTGGTCCTCGAGCCGCAGGGTGCCGTAGATGTCGGGCTGACGGGTTCCGAGTTGGCCCAAGTTGATGCCGTGCACGATGTGAATCACCATGGGGCGAAGGTACGAAGTAGCGGGGTCGGGCCTAACTTCGGCCTTGTGAAGTGGGACCTGGCGCTAAAGCAGTTTGACGGATACCTGAGGTTGGAACGCGGAATGAGTCCCAACACCGTGTCGGCCTATGTGCGCGACGTAGAGGCTTTGGCGCTGTGGTGCGTCGAGCGGGACCGAAGCGCGGCCAAGGTTTCGGCCGAGGAGCTGCGCGAAGCCATTCGCGAGATGGCCGAGGGCGGACTCAATGCGCGGTCGCAGGCCCGGCGGCTTTCGGCGTGGCGCGCCTTTTTTGGTTTTGTGCGCGAAGAAGGGCTGCGCGAGGACCAGCCGGCGCTGTCGCTGGATTTGCCTTCGCTCCCCAAGCGGTTGCCGGTTTACCTCGCCGAGGATGAGGTTCAGGCCCTTTTTGATGCGATCGACCGCTCGCAGCCTATGGCAGAGCGCGACGTGGCGGTGCTTGAGGTGCTGTACGGGTGCGGACTGCGGGTTTCGGAACTCATCGAGCTGCGCGTGCGCGACGTGTTTGCGTCCGACGGAGTCGTTCGGGTGGTCGGCAAGGGAGACAAGGAACGGGTGGTTCCGATTCACGACACCGCACTGCGCGCGATTGCTCGCTATCAAAGCTCAGAGCGGGTGCACCTCGAGCCCCAGCGCGGATTTGAGGACCATCTTTTTTTGAATGTTCGCGGGCGCAAGGTCAGCCGCCAGTGGGTGTTTTTGCGGCTCAAAGAGCTGGCGGCCCTGGCCGGAATCCGCAAAGTCATCGGTCCGCACACGTTGCGCCACACGTTTGCCACGCACCTGCTTCAAAACGGAGTCGACCTGCGCTACATCCAGCTCATGCTCGGCCACAGCAGCATTACGACCACCGAGGTGTACGCGCACCTTGACGACCGCATGCTGCGCGAGACGATGCTGAAGCACCACCCGCGGAACCTGAAGTGAGTTCCGATTTACAGAATCTTAGTTCCGCGCAGTTTGGCCCACAAGATCGAGCCACGGTAGCGGCCGTGCGCCGGCCATCGCTTGGGGGTGCGGTCGCGGCTGACGGCGTAGCGGCTAAAAAGGCGGTAAAAGTCGAAGTGGGCCTCGATCACCGCCAGGGTGTGCTTGGGTTGGCGCTGCAGCAAGAAGCGCAGGCCCGCCACGCCATCAATCAGTAGCCGAAAGGCGACAATGCGCATGGCGCTCAGGGTGGGGGCGTTGCGCACCACCGTGAGCAGGCTAGATCGGAAGAGCAGAAAGGTTTTGCGGGGGCTGCCGACGTTGAGGGTTCCGCCGCCCACGTGCAGCACGGTGGAGCTGCTGCAGGCCTCGACCGCCCAGCCGTGGCGGTGCATGCGCCAGCAGAGGTCAATCTCTTCCATGTGTGCAAAAAAGGCGGAATCCAGCCCGCCCACGGCGCGGTAGGCCTCGAGGCGAACGGCCAGACAGGCTCCGCTGGCCCAAAAAACCGGACGGTAGGTGGGCTCGTCGTACTGGCCCTGGTCGAGCTCGCAGCGGTCGAGCACGCGCCCGTAGGCGAAGGGAATGCCCCAGTCGTCCATGCGCCCGCCCATGGCTCCGGCGTACTCAAACTCAGCGGGGTTGCTGTGGCTGCGGATTTTGGGCTGAATGGCTCCGAGGCTCGGCTGGTCGGCAAAGCGCGCCACCAAGGGGTCGAGCCAGCCCTCGAGCGGCTCGATGTCGGTGTTCATGAGCACGGCGAGGTCGTACTCGGTGAGCTGCTTGAGGCCCTCTTGGTAGCCGCCGGCGTAGCCGAGGTTCTCGGGCAGAGCGACCACCCGAACCGACGGATGCTCTGAGGTCAACCAATCGAGCGTACCCGCTTCGGTCGATCCGTTGTCGATCACGACCACGTCGGCGCCCGCGCTTCGTGCCGCAACCAAGGGCAAAAAAGCCTTAAGCCAGTGCAGGCCGTTGTAGTTGAGCAGGGCGACGGCGGTGCGCATCAGTTGTTGCCTCCGGATTGAAAGAACATGTTGTTGTACAGGCGCGACCCGAACTTTTCGCCGTCGTTGGCCCCCGTTTGGTCGAGGTCGCCGGTAATATAGCTGCGCTTTTGAAGGGTGATGCGCCAGCGCGGATTCTGGATTTCGCCAATAGCCGACGAGTGAATGAGCTCGTAGTTGCCTCCGGCCAGGTCAAAGTTGCCAAAAATGAATATTTTGTTGATCTGGTAGGGCGAATTGGGTACGTCAAGGGTGTTGTACTGCCACATTTCATAGGGGTAGGCGTCGTTCTCGTACGGGCGGCGCTCGGCGAGCGTGGGCGGACCGTACTGCAGGTAAATGCGTCCGCGGTCGGTGGCATAGCCCGGAACCGCCTTGCTGCTAAACTTTTTGTTGACCTCGGCGACCCGCTCGGCGTAGGCGCCCGCTTGAACTAAGGCATCGCCCGGGTGGCGCTTGGTCCAAAACTGCTGGGTAAATCGCCAGCGCAGGCTGTCGGCCGCTTCTTTTTGCGTCAGCGACTCGATGCTCATGCGTTCGGTTTGGCTGGCGATGGGGTAGAGGGCGCTCACGGTGCGGCGCAGGTTTTCGCCTTCGCCCAGCAGTTCAACCCAGCGCGGATCCACCGTTAGGCGGGCGTATTCGTTGGCTTCGCCGGGGTTCCAGCGAAAGAAGCTGATTTTTTGGGTGGGGTAGGCGGTCGGATCCATATCCTGAACTGCAAGCGTCAGCTCAAGGGTGTAGCGCCCCGACGGAACCGTCGACAGGTCCAGCCCACCCTGCAGGGCTTGCACGGGTTGGCCTGGGGCAATTTTCACTTGCCCTCCGAGGTCCATGCGGAGTTCGCCCCGCTCGGCACTGCGCAGCGCGTACTGCAGCACCGCCTTTTTGCCGTTCGGAATCCGGTAGGCCTCAGTGTAAAACCGCAGGCGGTCGTCACTCGCCGTAAAGAGGTGGTCGCCCCAGTGGGCGAGGGGCCGCACTTCGAGTCCGTAGCGGCTGAATTCAGGACGATCGGCGCTGGCGGCGCCCACGTGCTCGGCGAGCACCAGCGGAGCCAAGTCGGTCTGCGTCCGCTGTTCCAGGCGGATGCTTCCCTTTAAGGTGTCCCAGTGTTCGGGGTCAGGGCCCACCGCCACAAAGAGTTGGTACAGGCCGGTGTCGGCCGCCAGGCGGATCATGCTCTGGTAGGTTTGGCTTTTGGTGGCGCCTTCGCTCGACCCGTCCACCGCCGGAGCCGTCAAGGTTATTTTGTCGGC
>DMDX01000131.1:3968-6108 GCA_003451355.1 Cryomorphaceae bacterium | reverse complement strand
GCTCTCGACGTAGCATAATAAGTCGATGTACGGACCGGTCTGGGGGTGCCAAAGGCTTAGTACATCGAGGTTAAACGAGGTGTTTTGCCCCTGTATCGCACTGATTGACAGTAGGCTTAGAATTGCTGCTGCAGCTTTTTGTGCAAGGTTTTTTTGCATGCGGTGAAGTTACGTATTTTTGCCCCGGAAGAATGGCAGAGTGGTCGATCGCGGCGGTCTTGAAAACCGTTGACTGTAACAGGTCCGGGGGTTCGAATCCCTCTTCTTCCGCTGGCTCAATCGAGCGACCGCGCCCCCAATTGGGGGCGCTTTTTTTTTAGGCCCCCGGCGATCGAACTCGTTCAAGTGAGCCGGGGGCCTAAAAAAGAAGGTAGTGCGCGACGCCCACGGCAAAGGTCCAGACTTGGCGGCCGTCGAGTCGCTGGTCCAAAAAGAGGGTAGGGGTCCATTCCCAGCGGTCGTTCATGGGGACCTCGCCCTCAACCGCCACGCGCATCAAGGGCTTCCATTCGGTGTTTTCGAGGGTGAGTCCGCCGCCGATTCCGACCAAAAGGTTGTGGTTGAGGCGGTAAAAAACATCCAAGGTGGTGATGAGCGGCATTTCGAGCTCGACCTCTTCGCCGTCCGGAAGCGTAACCATATAGTTTTCAATTTCGACGTCGCTGTGCCAACCGAGTGACCAGTTGTCGGTCAGGTGGTAGTCCACGTCGAGGCCCCACGACGGCACAAAAAATACCCCGTCGCCGGGCACCTCAGGAACCATTCCGTGACCCAGTAGCAGCGCTATGCGCACGGGATGCCGGTGGTGGTGGGGATCCACTTGTTCCTCGGCGGGTTGGTGCTGGGCGTGGAGGGCCGTCAGTGCGGCGGCTGCACAAAAGGTAAGCAGGTTCTTCATGGGGCAGAATTCTGCCGCAAAAGACTTGACTTAGGCGAACCTAATGTGTGATTTGGGTCACGCTTGTTCGCCCGAGGTTTCGCCCTTCTCGTTCGAGTTTCTAGTTACTGGTAACTGGTTTAAACCAGAAACCAGAAACAAGAAACAGAGAACTAGTAACTGGTTGCTAGCAACTAGCTAAGATCCCAAAGCCACCTGACCCTTGAGGTAGGCTTGCCAGGCTCCTTGGACGTACTGGCCTCCGGCGTACACCAAGGTGAAGGCGTTGGGGCGGTAGGTGAGAACCGGCTGCACCAAGAGGTTGGCGTTGAACGCGTCCCACTGGCCGACCAAACGCAGTTCGGTGGCGCGGGTTAGCGACCATTCGAGGCCGCTGCGGTAGATGAATCCACGGTAGATCAGGTCGGTAGCATTGAGTTCATGCATTTGGGCATGGGTTAACATGTGGTTCCAGCGCAGTTGGCCGCCGACCTGAACTTGAACGGTTAATGCAACGTTTGCCTCGCGTCCGATGCGCAGCTCTGTTTCGTTGTAGGCGATGCTTTGGCCGGTGTTCCACTCAAGCCCCGCGTTAAATGTTTGGCTCGGTCTCCAGTTGAGGTTGGTTCCAAACGTGCGAAGGTTGCTGAAGTGAACGCCTTTAAACACTTCGTCAAAGCGAACGCGGTGAAAGAAGCTGCTCCGCAAATTGCTGCCCCACTGGATCCAGCCCCAAGCGAGGTGGTGGTTTTGGCGTAGATTGCCATCAAAGTACCTATACTGTGTTGCCTCGTTATAGACGCTCCAGGTCTTGACCCACTTTTTGTTGGGGAAGCCGTTGTAGCTCGCCCCGAGCTCGTAACGCATCCAGTCGTTTTGCGGCTCAAAACCCATTTCGGCCCGGAACGTGGGGCTCTGGCCCATCAGGTCGGCGCGAAGCGTCCAGTGCTTGGATTGGCGCACCAATCCGCCATACATCGCTAGGCCCTGGTAGCGCTCTCCGTCGAGGACCGCGGTGCGCCCTTTGAAGTTCTCGCCCCCTGTAATCCACGAAGCGTTGGGTTCTCGAGTGTCGCTGAAGGCCACCTCGGCCTTAAATCGGAGCGCGTCGCTAAGCCTTAGGTTGACATCTGCCGCAACCAAAGAACCGCTTCCGCCGTCAAAGTAGCTGCGCTGGGTTCCAAGCAGGCCGATGCCCGACGCATAGGGCAGGCGGCGCTGAATGCGTGCGATGGTCGACCAGTTGGCACCAGAGGTTCCGTA
>DMDX01000131.1:439-3744 GCA_003451355.1 Cryomorphaceae bacterium | reverse complement strand
GTGAGCACATAGCTGCGGTACTTCTGGCCCTGGTTGGTGAATTTGGTCAGCCCCAAGGGGTTGGCAATGCTGCGGGTGTAGACGTAGTTCTGGCGCGTGGCGAACTGGTCGCTGCCCTCGATAAAGAAGGGGCGTCGCTCGGGGTAAAAGAGCGCGAACGAGGAGTTGACGGCCACCTGGGCGACGTCGGCTTCGACGTTGCTGAAGTCAGGGTTCAGCGCGACCTCGACCGAAGAGGCGGCGTCGAGTCCGATGAACGCGGAACCACCCACCTTTGCGCCCGGCTGCACGGCCGACCCGGGCTCGCCCACGGCGCTTCCGAAGGCGTAGGGTATGAGTTGGCGGCGGATCTTGGGTTTGATTCCGTCCAAAATCATTGAGTGGGCAAACTGGCAGTCGGCGCAGAGGATTTCGCGGTATTGGGGGTTGGCCTGCACTTTGATTTGCACGCCTTTGGTGTAGGTCTGGCGAAAGAAGGTAAACTTCCATCGTTGGCGCTTGCTGCTGCCAAACTGCAGGGCGTTGAACGGAATCCGTAGTTCGACAGTGTATTCGCCGGGGCTGCGTTTGCCCTGGGCTTCAAATTCGACGTCGTACGAAACGTCCCATTGGTCGTCCATATTGTTGGCGGGGTCGTTCTTGCGCACGTCGAGCTGGACTCCATAGGCGTTGGAGCCCAAAAAGACCATGTTGCGCGTGTCGCCGTAGACGTCGAGGGCGATTCCGACAAAGTCGTCTTCCCAAGCCGCGTCGCGGCGGTTGAGGTTGGCCCTGAAGTCGCTGGGGTCGACGCTGCAGCGGAAGGCCACGTAAAGGGCCTGGTCGTCTTTAAAAATATAGCCTTCGGTGGCCAGAGGAGCGGGTGTGTTGTAGCCCGGATCAATCTCCCAGCTGAGCGGTAGGCTCAAGGCTCCGGACCATTCGCCAGCCGCCATGGATCCGTCGACGACGACGCGGTCGGGCTTGGTCGGAACTTCGTGTTCGGTGACCGAGATGGTCTGGCCGAAGCTTGCGGTGCATGCCGCGAGAAATAGAAAAAGGCCCAGTTTGCGCATTGAGCTGCAAAACTAGGCCTTTAGCCGTTAGGGGCTTAACCCCGTTGCGCCAGCGAATTAAAAGTCGCAGCGCAAGTAGAACACGGGAAAGAGTCCGAGCTGGTACTCTTCGCGAATGCCCTCGTCAATGTCGGGGGTGTCCACATTATCCAGTCCGGGAACGTAGGTCAGGGTCAGGATGTTCTGGGCTCCGGTAAGGTTTGAGATGTCCAGACCAAATTCCCACGCGAGGTTGGGGTAGTTCCATTTGTACCCGAGCTTGAGGTCAAGGCGCTGGTAGGCCCTGTTTTGTACCGTGTTAAAGCCTTTATTTTCAAAAATGATTTCGCCAGCTCGAAGCGTGGCGTTTTGGTCCACCTTGTCACCAAACCAGCGTCCGCCCACGGTAGTGAACTTGCCGCCCAGGGTGAATCGGTTGTTGGGGCCGAGTTTGAATTCCTTGGCTGCGAGCAGGTTGAACGCGTAGCGTCCGTTGAAAATGGTGTTGCGCAGCACGCCGTCGGACCCGCGGTACTTCGCGTCAAACAGCGATCCGGTGGCCAAGAAGTAGACTCCGCCCGCAAAAAAGCGTTCGGCGGTCAGTTCGAGGCCGTAGTTGCGGCCCGTGCCGGTGTTTTGAAGCGTGTCGGGCCAGATGCGTCCGAATCCGCTGCCTGCGTTCACCATGCTGAAGGCGCTTGACCGCACTTCGACGGGAACGTCGTAGAGGTACTGGTAGTAGGCCTCGATTTTGGTGCGCACGGGCAAGCCCTTGTAGGTGCGCTCCCATCCGCCGGCGACCTGGGCCGACTTCATCAGGCCGATGCGGTCGGGGTTGTGCTCGAGCGGATCAAAGTTCTGCGTCGTCACCGCGTAGTAGTAGAGGTAGGGAGCCTGTCCTTGGGCATGCAAGCCGCTACCCGCAAAGAAGCGGTCGGTCGCGGTGGCCTGGTAGCTCAGGCCGACGCGCGGCTCAAGCGGCATGAACGACTTGTCGTTGACCCCAAGGTAGAGCGACGTCACGCCGGCGGTGAAGGTGGTCTTCTCGTTCAGACGGCTCTTGTAGCTCACGTAGGGCTGGACCACGGGCCACTGGGTCTGCGTGTTCCACTGCTTGCGCCAGGGGGGCAGGATTCCGGTAACGCCGTCAAACTGGCGCACGGAATCTTGGTAGTCCAGCATGTAGAGGTCGACGTTGATGCCCGCCTGCAGCGTGCTGCGGGTGCTCAGCTTCTTGTTGTAGGAGAAGAATCCGTGAATTTTATTCTCTTTAAACGTGTAGTTGAGCATGGTGTCGTTGGCGGTGACGATCCAGCCGAACTGGCCGCCGCCGAGGTCGCCGATTTCGCGCTGCAGCTTGGTATTGACCGCGCGGATCACGGCCGTCGAAGCCGCTACGCCCGCCTTGATGTAAGTGGTTTTGTTGAGGGGCTTGCTGTAGTTAATTCCGCCCACAAACATGTCGCTGCCGAAGTACTGGTCGCGGTCGGTCGAACCGTAGCTCTCAAACCCCGAAGTGTCGGTCTGCTCGCTGATCAGGATGTCGATGTCGCTCACGCCAAACATGCCCCAGGCAGCAATTTTGCCTCCGTTTTTCTGCGGAAACGTCAGGCGAAACGCCCCGTCTTGGTAGCGGGGAATGGCGTTGGTTCCGAGGTTGATGTTGAGCGACTGAAAGAGGCTGAGCGTTGAGTAGCGGTAGACGGCCAAAAAGCTGGGAGCCTTAGCGCCCTTGCCGAGCGGACCTTCGAGCATGAGCTCGGTTCCGAGTAGGCCAAGCTGCGCGCTGCCTTCGAACTTTTGGTTGTTGCCGTCGCGCATCTGCAGGTCAAATACACCCGCGATGGCGTTGCCGTACTCGGCGGGCCAGGCTCCGGTGAAAAAGTCAGAATTCGCGAGGAATTTGTTGTTCAAAATGGTCACGGGGCCGCCGCCGGTGCCCGGAATGCTGAAGTGGTTGGGGTTCGGAATGTTGATGCCCTCCATGCGGTAGAGCACGCCCGACGGAGTGTTGCCGCGCACGACGAGGTCGTTGCGCTGGTCGTCGGATCCCTGAACGCCCGCAAAGTTGGTCGCCATGCGCGCGGGTTCGCCGCGGCTGCCGGCGTAGAGGTTGGTCTCTTCGACACTGAACTGGCGCGCACTGACCGTGGCCATTTCGTTTTTGGCTTGGCCCGAAGCGGTCGCGGTGACGCTCACTTCTTCGAGGCTGACGCTCGATTCCAAAAGTCCGAACTGCAGTACGGCTTCTTTGGCGGAATTCAGTTCAAT
>DMDX01000131.1:0-163 GCA_003451355.1 Cryomorphaceae bacterium | reverse complement strand
TTGCGCAGGGTGAACTGCCCGTTTTCATCTGTTTGAACCGTTTGGTCGCCGACTCGGACCACGGCCCCGGGTAGGGGGTACTTGGAGTCGACGTCTACGACGGTTCCGCGAACCGTTTGAGTCAGTGTTTGGGCACTGAGCTGAAGGCTGAGCAAGGCTGCGC
>DMDX01000110.1:2957-3535 GCA_003451355.1 Cryomorphaceae bacterium | reverse complement strand
GTGCTCGACGACTGTCCGAGTTGAATGTACCCCAATCCGACGTCGGCCAGCGGGCGAAGCTTGTCGGTAATTTTCTTTTGCTGGTGTGCGGCAAAAAACTCCATCGCCTCGTCGACGGTCAGTTCGAGGATGTCACTGATGGATTTGCCCTGAAACTCGACCTCGAGCACGTCTGCCATAAAGCGCTTGCCGTGGCACTGTTCGCACTTGAGGTGCACGTCGGCCATGAACTGCATCTCGACCGTGACGTATCCGTCGCCTTGGCACACGGGACATCGTCCGCCGTCGGTATTGAACGAGAAGTGCTTGGCCGCATACCCGCGCAGCTGGGCGGACTTTTGGGCCGCATAGAGGTTGCGGATGTCGTCGTAGGCCTTGAGGTAGGTCACCGGATTTGACCGCGACGACTTGCCCATGGGGTTTTGGTCGACGACCTCGACCGCGCTGATGCGCCGCCAGTCTCCGGTCAGCTCGTCAAACGCGCCGGCGCGCCCGCCGTATTCGCCGAGCAGTTTTTGAAGTGCGGGCACGAGAATATTGCGCACTAACGTGGTTTTGCCCGAACCGCTCACGCCGCA
>DMDX01000110.1:2443-2745 GCA_003451355.1 Cryomorphaceae bacterium | reverse complement strand
CGAGCGCCGCGAAGCTCGATCCAGTGGCGGGCTTCGGTTCCGAGCGCAGTGCGGCCCACCTGCTTGCGCCCCGAGAGGTAGTCGCCAGTGAGGGTAGGGGCGAGGGCCAGACCGCTTCCGGGGCCCGCGTACACGACTTCGCCGCCGAGGCGACCGGCTCCGGGGCCAATGTCGATCACGGTATCGGCTGCGCGCATGAATACGTCGTCGTGCTCGACCACAATGACGGTGTTGCCGGCATCCCGAAGTGCCTGAAGGACGCCCAAAAGCTGGTCCGCGTCGCGCGGGTGCAGGCCCACCGA
>DMDX01000110.1:0-2118 GCA_003451355.1 Cryomorphaceae bacterium | reverse complement strand
TGAATCCGCTGGGATTCGCCCCCGCTCAAGGTGTTGGCGGGCCGGTTAAGCGTCAGGTAGTGCAGTCCTACGCGCTCCAAAATGTCGAGGCGGTGGCGCAGTTCCTGCAGCAGGCGTTCGCCGACCTTCGTCTCGTGGGCGCTGAGCTCCAGCGCGTCAAACCAGCGTTTGGCGTCGCGCACGCTGAGTTCGAGTACCTCGGCGAGGTTGCGGTCTCCGACGTGTACGGCGAGGGCTTCGCGGCGCAGGCGCGATCCGCCGCAGTCCGGGCAGGTCGTCTTGCCGCGGTATCGGGCCTGCAAAACCCGGTACTGAATCTTGTACGAACTCTCTTCGACCATCTTAAAAAATGCGTCGATTCCGGCAAAGTGGGCGCAGCCCTTCCACAGCATCGCGTGGTGCTCGGGGCTGAGCTGCTGTACGGGACGGTGAATGGGGAATCCGGCGCGCTCGGCTCCGCGCAGCAGCTGCTCCTTCCATTCACCGAGTTTTTCGCCGCGCCACGGCGCAACGGCATCTTCAAACACACTCAATCCGGGATTCGGAACCACCAATTCGGGGTCAATTCCCAGCACGGAACCAAATCCCTCGCACGTAGGGCAGGCGCCCTGGGGTGTGTTGAACGAAAACAATCCTGGGGTGGGCTCCTCAAAGCGTACACCTTCGGCCTCAAACCGGTTCGAGAATTCATTCACCTGATCCCCAATGCGGATGCGGCAGGTGCCCTGACCTTCGTAGAGCGCAGTTTGAATGGAATCTGCCGCGCGGGCGTCCCAGTCCTCGTCGCGGAGTCCGGTAGGTACGCGGTCCACCACCAATTCGACACCCTCTGGGCTGGGATTTTCGTCCAAGCGAATCACGCCCTGCGTGGGGGTCCACACCCGGGCGTAGCCTTGGCTACTGAGTAGCTCCCAAAACGCCGACGCCATACGGTCCTTCATCTCGAGCGGAGCCGTGACGAGCGCATAATCTCCCTCAGGTTGGGACCCTAAAAACTGGAGCACGTCTGCGACGCTGTGGCGCTTGACTTCAGCTCCGCTGGGCGCATAGGTGCGTCCCACGCGGGCAAAGAGCAGTTTGAGGTAGTCGTGAATCTCAGTGGCCGTGGCGACGGTCGAGCGCGGATTCCGCGTGCTCACTTTTTGCTCGATCGCAATGGCAGGGGCAAGGCCCTTGATGTCGTCCACTTCGGGCTTCTCGAGTTTGCCCAAAAACTGTCGGGCATACGCCGACAGCGATTCGACGTACCGGCGCTGACCTTCGGCGTACAACGTGTCGAATGCGAGCGAGGATTTGCCCGATCCGCTCACCCCGGTGACCACCACCAAATGGCCGTGCGGGAAGGACACATGAATATTCTTCAAGTTGTGCACGCGGGCACCTTCTACGCGGACTTCGAGCTCTTCCATTGGCAAGGCGCAAATTTACCGCTTTGTATTCCGAGAAAAAACTTATTTTTGGAACGATTTCTGCACACGTAGATCGCATCACACATCCAAAACTGAACCGCAGGCCTATCGACGCACAGCTACGCAATTGACTTAATGCCAACTAGCTATGCTGTATTCCGAGGTTCAGGATGCCGAGCTCATTACGCGCTACGCATCGGGAGACGAACGCGCCTTTGAGGTTTTAATGCGCCGCCATGGCGATCCGCTCTTCGCGGCCATCGTCTCAAAGGTCAAAGACCGCGACGTCGCCGACGACATCTTTCAAGAGGTGTGGATCAAATTCATCCATTCGGTCAAGTCCGGAGACTACGCCGAATCGGGCAAGTTCGCCGCCTGGATTCACCGCGTGGCCCGCAACGCCACCATGGACTTTTTTCGCAAGCAGCAGCGCTCGCCGGTATCGAATTCCGACCACATGGAGCTTGCCTCAGATGGAATCGCCGACGAAGCCCTCAACGCCGAAGAGCGCGCCGTGGCCATGCAGTGGATGCACGACGCCCACGAGGCGGTCAAGCGGCTTCCGGCCGACCAAAAGCTCGTGCTCGAGCTGCGGCTGCAGTCCGGATTGAGTTTCAAAGAAATCGCCGAAGAGACGGGGGTCGGAATCAATACCGCCCTCGGTCGCATGCGCTACGCCGTGGCCAACTTGCGGCGAATGCTGCACGTC
>DMDX01000070.1 GCA_003451355.1 Cryomorphaceae bacterium | reverse complement strand
GGAAGCGGCCTCAACGACTGGTGGATCAGCAGCCTTACCATTCTCATTGACCTCGCAGTGTTGATTGCCGCCAGCCTTTTGGCGGACTTTATCACGCGCCGAATTGTCATTGGCCTGATTCATCGCGCGGTAAAGCGTAGCAAAGCCACCTGGGACGACCACTTCTTTAAAGAGAAAGTCTTCCAGGCGCTCGTGCACATCATGCCCACCCTCATCATTCGCGGATTCTTGCCGGTCGTTTTTGAGGATGTTCCGGGCTTAATTGTTCCGCTTCAGACGATTCTGAGCATTTTCTTGGTGTACCAGGTCGTAATCCTGATCAACCGTGCCGCCCGTGCAGGGTCGCACATTGTCGAGGAGCTTGATGCCTTTAAAGACAAACCCGTCCGCACGGTGCTGTCTGTGGTGCAGTTCCTAACGTGGTTTATTGGCGTTTTGGCCGTGGTCTCGGCACTGACGCACACCCCACTGGCCAGCATTTTAGGTGCCTTGGCCGGAGCGACCGCCATCTTTATTCTGATTTTTCAGGACGCCATCAACGGACTGCTCGCCAACTTTCAAATTGTCCTCTACGACCTCATTAAAAAGGGCGATTGGATCACCTTCGACAAATTCGGGGTAGACGGAGACGTCGTGAGTATCGACCTCACCACGGTCAAAATCAAGAACTTTGACAACACCATTTCGTCAGTTCCGGCCAAAGCATTTGTGACGGATTCCTTCATTAACTGGCGCGGAATGCGGCTCGCCCAAGTGCGCCGCATCAAGCGAAACCTGGTTATTGACCTCGAAAGCGTCGCTTTTGTGAACGACGAAGTCCTGGCGGAATTCAAAAAAATCGAGCGCGTTCGCCCCTACCTGACGGCGCGCGAGCGCGAAATCTCGGCTCACAACGCCGAATTCGGCGTCGACAAGTCGCACCCGGTCAACGGGCGCCACATGACTAATTTGGGCGTGTTCCGCGCCTACGCACTTGCCTACCTCGAGGAGCACCCCAGCATTTCAAACGTCCACACATTGATGGTTCGCCAGCTTCCGGTTACGGGCCAAGGAATTCCGCTCGAGGTATACTGCTTTGCGAATACCATCATTTGGCCGGAGTACGAAAGCATTGCTAGCGACCTTTTTGACCACCTGATTGCAGCGGCTCCGAGCTTTGGCCTGAACCTCTTTCAAGCACCGACCGCCGCAAGTGTTCGGGGCGGAGCCTTGCCCCTCGAATGAGCCAGCCCGAACGCATTCTTGGTATTGACCCTGGCACCGTGGTGATGGGGTTTGGTGTCATCGAGCGCGTCGGAAGCGAGCTTCGCCTTATCGACCTCGGCAGCGTCAAGTTTGCTGCAAGCAAAGAGTCCGTGGAGCGCCTAGGCGACATTCTCGCCTCGGTTGAAGAGCTCCTGGACCGGTTTCAGCCCACCTCCCTTGCCGTGGAGGCGCCCTTTTTTGGAAAAAACGTACAGTCGATGCTCAAGTTGGGGCGCGCCCAGGGCGTGGTACTGAGTGCCGGACTCCGTCGCGGGCTTACCGTGGCCGAATACCCACCCGCCGTGGTGAAACGCCGCATTTCAGGCCGCGGAGCCGCATCCAAAGAACAGCTCGCCGGATTCCTCGAGGCGATGTACACCATACCCATCGATCCCAAGCGGGCGTTGGACGCCACCGACGCCCTTGCCGTGGCCACATGCCACGCGCTCACCGTACAGCGCACCGCAACCCTTTCTGCCGCCGGAGCCCTTCCCGCCAAAAAGAAGTCCTCGGCCCGCGCTTCTTCGTGGGCCAAGTTTTTGGCACAAAACCCGGATCGGGAAGCATAGTTGGCTGAGATTAGCTCGTTAGCTTGTTGCGCTTCGCGCTAGGGCTGCTTTGCAGCTAGGGCCCCTTCGGAGCTTGTTGCGCTTCGCGCTCAGGCTGCTTCGCAGCTAGGGCCCCTTCTGGTCTAGGGCTGCTGGTTCAGCTAGGGGCACCTCGGCTTTTTACCAACGAGCTAACCTTGCCAACCTTGCTAATAAAAAAACCCGGCACCTCACAGCGCCGGGTCTCTTCCCCGAGGGGTTCTTCAACGGTTAGTATGCCTAGTGGCTCACTACAACGTTAAACTTCACGTCGCGGTCGGCGCCTTTGGCGATGAAGACGTAGGCTCCGTTGGGAAGCGCCGTAACGTCCACCACAGCCTTGCCGTCAACGGCGTTGACTTGGTCTTGGCGAAGCACGAGGGCACCGGTGAGGTCCACCACTTCGAGGCTGCGCGCGTCAAATCCGCCGAGGTCGATGGTCACGAGCTGCTGGGCCGGGTTCGGGAACGGCTTGATGTCGTAGTAGACCTCTTCGCCCACACCGCTGGTGTTCTGCTCGAGGATGAGCTGCATGGTCGGAATCAGGTTTCCACTAAATCCGCGCACAAACCAACTGTTGTCTAAACGCACGAGCTCACGGGGCTGCTCTCCGGCCATCTGGTCGTTGAGCTGGTAGGCCACGGCACCTGAGTGGTTGAGGTAGAGTGTCTGGTCCGAAGAGTTGATGCACACGATGTAGCGTTGGTTGTCGTCGAGCTCAATGGGAGCAGTGAAGTAGTGCGACACCAGTTGGTCCTGCGCGTTGGTCGTGTAGGTGTAGGTGTCAAGCGCCAACGGCGAAGTGTTCGTTACCGCACAGTTCGGATCGTTGAGGTCCGTAAAGCTGTCGTACCATCCGTCTACCGAAACGTCTACGGTACGGCCAAGAATGGTATCCGTATTGGACCACGCCGCCCAACGTACGCCCTTAAGCAAGCTACGCGAGGCGTTCGGGTGCTGGAAATTGATGCACATGCCCCACGACGAGGTGAACGACGACAACTGTTGCGAGTTGTTGTCGAGCGCATCCAACGTGGCTGGGTCAACACGTGCGTAGCTGTAGAGGCTGTCGTTGATGACCGTCGCAAAGTCGATGTTGTTGTCGATTGGGAAGTCGTCGGTTCCGGCAGTCAGGTTGTAGTTGACCTCGTAGGCACCAAGGGGGTAACCGTTCAACTGAAACGGCGGGAAGCTGATGTAGCTCGAATCACCCGAGTTGAGCGGGAAGGATGCGGTCGTGCTGTACACTGTGGTGGTTCCACGCTTCACAGTGACACTCGCAACCACGCTGCTTTGGTTGGCGGAACCGTCGTTGCGGCCCCAAAATCCGAGCTTCATTTTGAAGTCGGTTGAGTCCATGGCAAGCATGCCCGGAACAGCCAATGCGGGCGGGTACACCGCCTCAGCAGGAGAAATACTCATATCATTTGGGAAGGCTCCGATTTTGTTGCCCAAGAAGGCAACTACCGTTTGTCCGTTCAAAATAGCATTGAGCAAATTGTCGCCGTCGGGACGCGCGACCATGGCAAAGGGAATCGTGGCAAGCCCACCGTAGACACCCGGAGCCGCATTGAGGCCCGCGTTATCACGGTTAAACATGATCACCGCGCGTGCGCCTGCCTTCTCTGCTAGGTAGACCTTTAGGCCAAACTCACAGGTTCCGCGGGCGATGAGGACAATTTTGCCATTCAAGCGATTGGTTTGCCACGCCGAGTTCGTGTCAAGGTTGCAGCCTTCGTACTTGAGGGGAATTCCTGGGTAGGCGTTGCCCGTATTGGGGTCAGTACCCACCAAGGTGTTGATGCCTGCAGTGCTGTCGTCCATCACCACCACGGTGTCGAGCACGGCGTCTGCAGGATCAAGCAAGTCGGCCAGGCCCCAGCCGGCCACGGCTCCGTTATTGGAATGGGTAAGTCCGCCTTGCAGCGAGCTCGGCGACATAATGTTCAGGACCACCTGGGCCTGAACTCCGGCACTGAGTGCCAGCGCACTAAAAAGGAGTAGGATTTTTTTCATTGCTGTTGCGTTAACGTTTAGGAACTGTAATATAAAAAAAATCCCAATACGCTGAACGCCAGCACGTGATAAAAAAATATTATACCAAACGCTCGAGTGCTAAATGAAGTCGGTCCGCAATCGCCTGCATTTCTTCGGCGTCAAGCTGAAGCTTAGGGTTTGCGAAATTTAAATCGGCCTCTGAACGCAGCGGAACTACGTGCACGTGGGCGTGCGGAACTTCAAATCCGAGCACGCTCAGGCCAACGCGATTGCACGGTATTTCGTGCTTTTGGGCTTCAGCTACATTCCGCACTAATTCAAATACGGCCGCGTAATCCTGATCGTCAAGGTCAAATACACTGTCCACTTCGGTCTTTGGAACCACCAAGGTGTGCCCCACCGT
>DMDX01000101.1:1019-9610 GCA_003451355.1 Cryomorphaceae bacterium | reverse complement strand
CGCTCGGCCTCGGAATCCATCAAAAAGAAGGTTGCCAAAAAGCGACCGCCAGGGCGCATCACGCGGCGGGTTTCGGCGAGGTAGCGGGCCACTTCGTCGCGGTCCATGTGGGTAAAGACCGAGGTGGCCCAGGCAAAGTCAAAGTCGGCGTCCGGGTACGGAAATGTGAACTCGGCCGCCCGCGAACCGCTCGCCGTGTAAAGGTCATTGTGCAACGGAACCCACGTAAAGCGAAAGCCCGGGTAGCGCGACGTAATCCGACGGGTGCACAGGTCGACCGCCTCGCGGACCACGTCAAATCCCTCGTAGGCATCGGGACGCGTCAAGTAGTCGGTGAGCGGAATCGCCATGCGGCCCAAACCGCTTCCGATGTCGAGCACGCGCTCGTCGGGACGGAGCCCGCCGAGGCCGGTGAAGTGGGCCTTAAATAGCAGGCCGTTGGCGAGAAAGTCCCCGCCGCCCGTGAAGACCTCGCCCGGCAAGGGCAACGGAATCCCCGCGTAGGACGGCCGCCCCCCGTGGCGCAGCAGCGTCCACAGGTCGAGGGGCAGTACGACCACACGGCGCACCACCCGACGGGTACGGGGGCCGAGGCGGTAGAACGCCGAGCGCAAGAACTTCTTCAAAACCAGTAACTAGTTGCTAGTTACCTGCCGCCATGATCCGCTCAATCTCGTCCACCTCCTTAGGGATCGCCTTCGTCAAGTTGATCGGCTCGCCCTTGGTCACGACGATGTCGTCTTCGATGCGGATTCCGAGGCCCTCCTCAGGAATATAGATTCCGGGCTCGACGGTAAATACCATGCCCTCTTTGATTTCGGAACCGTCCCAAGGGCCGTAGTCGTGCACGTCGAGGCCGAGGTAGTGCGAGGTTCCGTGCATAAAGTACTTCTTGTAGGCGGGCCACGCGGGATCCTGGTTGGCGACGTCCTCGCGAGTGATGAGTCCGAGGCCGATCAGCTCTTCGGTCATCAACTCGCCGACTTGAACGTGGTACTCGGGCAGGCGCACGCCGGGCTTGAGTAGGTTCATTGCGGCCTTTTCGACGCGGAGCACCGCCTCGTAGACCTGGCGCTGGCGCGCGGTAAAGCGTCCGTTGGCGGGGAAGCAGCGGGTCACGTCGCAGGCGTAGTTGCCGTATACGGCTCCGACATCAAAAAGCACCACGTCGCCGTCGTTCACCTGGGCGTCGTTAGTGATGTAGTGCAGCACGCACGCGTTCGCCCCCGACCCGATGATGGGCGTGTAGGCAAAGCCGTGCGAGCGGAGGCGCACAAATTCGTGGAGGAACTCGGCCTCGAGCTCGTACTCCCACACCCCGGGCTTGAGAAAGCGCATCACGCGGTCGTAGCCCGCGGCCGTGATGTCGGCGGCTACCTGCATGATGGCGACCTCTTCGGGGTCTTTGACGGCGCGCAGCGCGTTCATCGCGGGCGCAGAGCGCTCGTACTCGTGGTTCGGGAACCGGCGGCGCAGGTCGGCCCCGAAGCGGTCTTCGCGGGTCTCGACGGGGTTATTGCGGCGAATGTGCTCGTGGCCCAGCAAGTAGACGTGGTGGGCGTGCGCCATAACGTCGCGCAGGATGCGCTCGAAGTCGCTGAGCCAGTGAATGCTTTGGATTCCGCTCAAGGCGCGGGCCTCATCTTTAGACAGCTTGGCGCCTTCCCAGCGGGCGATGAGGTCGTTGGTTTCGACCAAAAACAGCATCTCGCGCTGCTCGGGCTTGGGAGCGTCGGGAAAGAGTACGAGAATCGACTCCTCTTGGTCTACTCCGCTCAGCCACAGGATGTCGGTGGCCTGCTTAAACGGGAAGCTTCCGTCGGCCGAGGTCGGGTAGATGTCACTCGAATTAAAGAAGGCAACAGAATTCGGCTTGAGCGTAGCCGTGAAATGGGCCCGGTGGCGGGCGTAAAGGTCCGATTTAAGGGGTTCGTAGCGCATGCGGACGAAGGTACGGAATGCGCTGTTACCGATTGGTCCGAGGCTGTTTGGCCCCTACCTTTGAGCCCCAAAAGTCACATAAATATGGCATCGCAACGCGGTTTGTTTGGGTCCTCACTGGCCCGCAAGTACTTGATGGCCCTGACGGGCCTCTTTTTGATCACCTTTTTGGTGGTCCACCTCCTCGGAAACCTCACCATCATCTTCGGGACCGGCGAGGACTTCAACGCCTACGCGGCGTTCATGACGAGTTTTCCGCCAATTAAGATTGTGAGCTACCTGCTCTACGCTTCGATTGTGCTGCACGCGGTCGACGGAATCATCCTTGTTCGTCAAAACCGCGCGGCACGCCCGGTGGCCTACGGCGAATACAACGGAGCCGCAAACGCTGACTGGGCCTCGCGCAACATGGCAATTTTGGGCATCTTCACGCTGCTCTTTATCCTGATACACATGAAGAGCTTCTGGTTCGAGATGCATTTTGGAACCCTCGCGCTCGACGCCAACGGCAACAAAGACCTCTTCACCATTACGACGGCTGCCTTTGAGCAGGTGTGGTATACCGCATTTTATGTGGTGGCCATGATCTCGCTTGGCTTTCACCTCTGGCACGGATTCCAGTCGGCCTTTCAGACCATGGGCTGGACGCATCCCACCTACACTCCGATTGTTCAATTTGTAGGCCGCGCCTTTGCCGTGGTCGTGTGCGGAGCCTTCGCGCTCATCCCCCTCTACGTCCTGATTTCGCCCAACGTTTAAGATTGTAGCACATGTCTAGCAAATTAAATTCACGCATTCCCGAAGGGTCCATTTCTGAAAAGTGGACCAAGCACAAGGGCAGCATTCCCCTAGTCAGCCCTGCCAACAAGCGCCGCATTGACATTATCGTGGTCGGAACCGGCCTCGCCGGTTCATCTGCCGCGGCCTCACTTGCCGAGTTGGGCTACAACGTCAAGGCGTTTTGCTTTCAGGATTCTCCGCGCCGCGCCCACTCGATTGCGGCCCAGGGCGGAATCAATGCCGCCAAAAACTACCAAAACGACGGTGACTCCGTTTTTCGCCTTTTTTACGACACCGTAAAGGGGGGTGACTACCGCAGCCGCGAAGCCAACGTGCACCGCCTCGCCGAGGTTTCGACTAGCATCATCGACCAGTGTGTGGCCCAAGGGGTTCCCTTTGCCCGCGACTACGGCGGCCTGCTCGACAACCGCTCGTTCGGCGGGGTTCAGGTGAGCCGTACCTTCTACGCCAAAGGCCAGACGGGCCAGCAGCTGCTGCTCGGAGCCTACTCGGCCCTCGAGCGCCAAGTGGCCAAGGGCCGCGTGAAAATGTACGCCCGCCACGAAATGGTCGACCTCGTCGTGGTTGACGGCAAAGCCCGAGGAATCATCGCCCGCAACCTCGTGACCGGCGAGCTCGAGCGCCACAGCGCACACGCCGTAATCATCGCTTCGGGCGGATACGGAAACGTGTTCTACCTCAGCACCAACGCGATGGGTTCGAACGTAACCGCCGCTTGGAAGGCCCACAAAAAAGGCGCATTCTTTGCAAACCCCTGCTTCACGCAGATTCACCCGACCTGTATTCCGGTCAGCGGAGAGTCGCAGTCGAAACTCACGCTGATGTCCGAGTCGCTCCGCAACGACGGACGCATTTGGGTACCTGCTGAACTCGAGGATGCCAAAGCGATCCGCGAAGGCCGCTTGAAGCCCACCGACCTTCCTGAAGAGAAGCGCGACTACTACCTCGAGCGCCGCTACCCGGCGTTCGGAAACCTGGTTCCGCGCGACGTCGCCTCACGCGCCGCCAAAGAGCGCTGCGACGCCGGATATGGAGTCAACAAGACCGGCGAAGCCGTCTACCTCGACTTCTCGGCCGCCATCATGCGCTACGGCCAAGAGCAGGCCAACCTCAAGAACATGACCCACGCTTCTGAGGCCGAGATCCGCGCCATGGGAACCAAGGTCGTAGAATCGAAGTACGGCAACCTCTTTCAGATGTACGAGAAAATCACGGACGAGAACCCGTACGTGATGCCGATGAAGATTTACCCCGCCGTGCACTACACCATGGGCGGACTGTGGGTGGACTACAACCTGATGTCGACAGTTCCCGGACTGTTTGTCGCCGGCGAAGCCAACTTCTCGGACCACGGCGCCAACCGCCTCGGCGCCTCGGCCCTAATGCAGGGCTTGGCCGACGGCTACTTCGTACTTCCGTACACGGTCGGAACCTTCTTGGCTGACGACATCCGCACCGGAACGATTTCGACCGACCTCCCTGAGTTCGCTGAGGCCGAAAAGGCTGCTCGCGAGCGACTTGAGGGCTTCCTAAATGCCAACGGTTCGACTCCAGTAGAGGTGTTTCACCGCCGACTTGGCAAAATCGTGTGGGACAAAATCGGAATGGCCCGCAATGAGGCCGGCCTCAAGACCGCCATCGCCGAGATCCGCGCCCTGCGCGAGGAATTCTACCGCGACGTCAAGGTGCTGGGTGGAATGATGGAAATGAACCCCGAACTCGACAAGGCCAACCGCGTTGCCGACTTCATCGAACTCGCCGAACTCATGGCCCTCGACGCCCTGACGCGCGAAGAGTCCTGCGGCGGCCACTTCCGCGAGGAATACCAGTCTGAGGAGGGCGAAGCCCTTCGACAGGACGATAAATTCGCCTTTGTTTCGGCCTGGGAATTCACCGACAACGACCCCGGCAAAGCCACGCTCCACAAAGAAGATTTGGTGTTTGAAAACGTTAAACTCGTAACACGCTCGTACAAGTAATGAACCTCACGCTCAAAGTTTGGCGCCAAAAGAACGCCAAGGAATCCGGATCATTCGCCACCTACCAGGTGAGCGACATTTCGCCCGACATGTCCTTTCTCGAAATGATGGACGTGCTCAACGAGCAGCTCATTGCCCAAGGCATTGAGTCCGTCGTTTTTGACCACGACTGCCGCGAAGGTATTTGCGGAATGTGCTCAATGTTCATCAACGGAGAGGCCCACGGCCCCGACCGCGGCGTGACCACCTGCCAGCTGCACATGCGCAAGTTCAAGGACGGAGACACCATCACCATCGAGCCGTGGCGCGCTCAGGCGTTCCCGGTGGTGCGCGACCTGATGGTCGACCGCAGTGCATTTGACCGCATCATTCAAGCGGGCGGATACATTTCGGTGAACACGATGGGCAATCTGCCCGACGCCAATGCGACTCCGATTGACAAGCACGATGCCGACGCCGCCTTTGACGCCGCCACCTGCATCGGGTGCGGAGCCTGCGTCGCCACCTGCAAAAACGCCTCTGCGATGCTCTTCGTGAGCGCCAAGGTGAGCCAGCTGGCCCTGCTTCCGCAAGGTCAAGTTGAGGCCGCCGACCGCGTGCGCAACATGGTGCACCAAATGGACCTCGAAGGGTTCGGAAACTGCACCAACACCGGCGCATGCGAGGTGGAGTGCCCAAAGGGTATTTCTATCGAAAACATTGCCCGCATGAACCGCGAGTACCTTAAAGCGTCCATCACCGCCTAAATTCTACCCTGCGTGGCACGGGCTTTGCCACGTGCCGCGTAGACTTTTAACACCCCTTGATTAAGAACCTTTTCTTCGCCTTGGCGGCAGTTGCTGCCCTCGCTTCGTGCAAAAAAGATCCAACTCTTGACGAGCAGCTCTCGGGTACTTGGAACCTCAGCGACCTCAGCCTCTCAGGCACGGTGAGCACGCCGCTTGGCGCGCTTCCCATCAGCATTACCGATTCGTTGATTCGCCCCAACAACACGTTGGAGCTTACCATTAACGAAGATGAAACTCAAACGGTTATTTGGAACTTGGACGTGCGCGGACTGATCACGGCTCCAGGCCTTGGATCGTTTGGAACCGACATTCAAGACACCATCAACGGAACTTGGTACGCAGTAGATGGCGGCGGCGTTACCCCCGACTCGCTCTACATAACGGCTGACGGTGAAAAGAACGGTTATGAAATCCTGAGCTTCTTGGAGACCAGCCTGCGTCTGCGCAGTGTCCAGACCATCGTCGATCCAGACCTTGGTTCACAGACTTTTACCCAAGAGGTGACGTTCATTAAGTAAGTGAATCGACCCAACGAAAAAGCCCGGGGCTCGCGCCTCGGGCTTTTTTTGTGGCCTTGATTATGCTTACGCGCTGAACGCCTTCCAGCCCTGGGCGCTGAGCGAAACATGGGTTCCTCCCTGGTTGACGAGGTAGGCTCCGTCTGAGGCCGTCATGTGGCCGATTGGCGTCATACTTGGGTTGCCCTTGATCTTGTCGTAGTCCGCCAAAGAGACGGTGAACACGAGTTCGTAGTCCTCTCCGCCATTCATTACCGCGGTCACGGGGTGGATCCCGAACTCTTCGCAGGTGCGGAGCACCGCAGGGTCAATCGGAAGCTTGTCCTCAAACACCACACACCCGAGGCCGCTGGCCTTGGTAAGGTGCAGGAGTTCGCTCGACAGGCCGTCACTCACGTCCATCATGCTGGTGGGCGTGACGTCGAGTTCCTTTAGGAGTTCCACAATGTCTTTGCGCGCCTCTGGCTTGAGCTGGCGTTCGATGGGGTACTGGTAGTCGCTGAGGTCGGGTTGAAGGTTGGGGTTGGCCAAGAAGGTCGCCTTTTCGCGTTCGAGGACTTGGAGGCCCATGTAGGCACCGCCCAAATCGCCCGACACCACGATAAGGTCGGTCGCTTGGGCTCCGCTGCGCCGAATGGCTCCGCCCTGAGCAACCTGCCCGAGCACGGTCACCGCGAGCGTGAGGCCGCTGGGGCTGGACGTCGTATCGCCTCCGACCAAATCCACGCCGTACTGAGTGCAGGCCCGGCGAATTCCGGCGTACACCTCGTCGAGCGCCTCGACCGGGAATCGGCTGCTGACCGCCAGGCCGACGGTCAACTGCGTGGGGGTTCCGCCCATCGCAACGATGTCGCTGAAGTTCACCACCGCGGCCTTGTAGCCCAGGTGCTGCAGCGGCACGTAGGCCAAGTCGAAGTGCACGCCCTCGACGAGCAGGTCGGTGCTCACCAAAAGGTCGTGCTCAGCATCGGGACGAAGCACCGCAGCGTCGTCGCCTACGCCTACGATAGTGGACGCGTGAACGGGGACCAGGTCGGCGGTAAGTCGCTCAATTAAACCAAATTCACCCAATTCAGATAAGGGGGTGCGCTGCGGGTTCGGATCTTCAATCATGGGACAAATTTCGGCATACATTTGCCGGATAAATACACCCTTTATGAATCCTAAGTACCAAGCTGAAATTTCGGCGTTCATGGATTGGGCAAAAGCCCGCAACGGCGCTGAGCCTGAGTTCATTCAAGCGGTGCACGAAGTGGCTGAATCGGTCATTCCGTTCATCGAAGAAAACCCCAAGTACAAAAAAGCCCGCATCCTCGAGCGCATTACTGAGCCCGAGCGCACCATCATGTTCCGTGTTTCATGGACGGACGATGCCGGAAACGTGCACGTAAACCGCGGCTACCGCGTAGAATTCAACAGCGCCATCGGACCCTACAAGGGCGGTCTGCGCTTTCACCCGACGGTAAATCTGTCGGTGCTGAAGTTCCTCGGATTTGAGCAAATCTTCAAGAACTCGCTCACTACGTTGCCCATGGGCGGCGGTAAGGGCGGTGCAGACTTTGACCCCAAGGGCAAGTCCGACAACGAGGTCATGCGTTTTTGCCAGGCCTTCATGACCGAATTGTCGCGCCACATCGGTGCAGACACCGACGTTCCTGCAGGTGACATCGGCGTGGGCGGACGCGAAATCGGCTACATGTTTGGCCAGTACAAGCGCATCCGCAATGAGTTTACCGGCGTACTGACCGGCAAGGGGCTCAACTGGGGCGGTTCGCTGATTCGCCCAGAGGCGACTGGTTACGGTACCGTCTACTTCGCTCAAGAGATGCTCGCTACTAAAAGCGACGGCTTCAAGGGCAAAAAAGTGGTAATCTCCGGTTCGGGCAACGTGGCCCAGTACGCCGCCGAGAAGTCGACGGAACTCGGCGCTACCGTGCTGACCCTGTCTGACTCTTCGGGCTACATCCTCGACACCGCGGGAATCAATGCCGAGAAGTTGGCCCATGTAATGCACATCAAAAATGTGGAGCGCGGCCGCATCAGCGACTACCTCAAGAAGTACCCGTCTGCCTCGTTTGTGGCCGGTAAGACTCCATGGGGCGTTGCCTGCGACATCGCAATGCCATGTGCTACCCAAAACGAACTGAACGGAGACGATGCCAAAGCCCTGATCGCCAACGGCGTGAAGGCAGTGGCCGAGGGTGCTAACATGCCCTGCACCCCCGAAGCCGTTGAGGCCTTCTCGGCAAAGCGCATCCTGTTTAGCCCCGGCAAGGCGGCGAATGCTGGCGGTGTTTCTACCTCTGGCCTAGAGATGAGCCAAAACTCACTTCGCCTCTCATGGAGCCGCGAAGAAGTGGACCAGCGCCTGCACGGAATCATGAAGAGCATCCATGCTTCATGCGTGAAGTACGGTGCCCGCGAAGACGGTACGATTGACTACGTCAAAGGAGCCAACCTCGCCGGATTCGTGAAGGTGGCCGACGCCATGCTCGACCAGGGCGTGATGTAAGCTTCACCGCATTAAAATGGAAACCCCGGGCTCGCGCCCGGGGTTTTTATTT
>DMDX01000101.1:0-758 GCA_003451355.1 Cryomorphaceae bacterium | reverse complement strand
GAACCTAAAAGAGACGCACCGTAGCAAAGACGGAAGCGTTGTAGAAATTCGGCTGCGAATCCGACGAAAGGTTTGCCGGTAGAATGGCCTCATTGAACGGCTTATTAAAGTTCTGGCGCGCGCCAATAGAGTAGCGGCGAAAACCCAGCTCCGCTTGAAGGCCGTAGCTAAAAAGGCTACCGTAGAAGTTGCCGCTCGTATTCTCGGTTACGCGGCCCATGCCCTCTGAGCGATAGACAATTTGACGGGTTCCGCCGAGGCGGATTCCCGCGAAGCCCCCTGCCGACAGACTGAG
This sequence comes from Cryomorphaceae bacterium, assembly GCA_003451355.1. Classification (GTDB taxonomy): domain Bacteria; phylum Bacteroidota; class Bacteroidia; order Flavobacteriales; family Schleiferiaceae; genus TMED14. Next base: position 463 of record DMDX01000101.1, on the reverse strand, counting down.
TCCTTTGCCGCGGCGCGACGGGTTGATCACCAGTGCTAACGGCAACTCAAAGTAGGTCATTGACAAGTTGGAACGACGCAATTCAATGTTTGAAGCTACCAACTCGTAGGTGCCCCCAGTGGGTGGGTCAAACTGCAAGAGGTTCTGTCCAAAATCGTACGTGTAGTTCGTGAAACCCCACGCGCTGCGCACCCACAGTGGGCTGCGACCCACGCGGCGCTGGTCACTGAAGTAGAAACCAAAAGTTGAAGACCTGGCACCGTCAGGGCTCCAGTTCCCCGAATACACATCGGTCGAACTACTACCAATCGGCGCACCCAAAAGTTGGTTGGTACCCAGAAGCAATGTGAGTCCATCCATCTTCTTCTTGAACTTCTTCCTTTTGGGCTGAGTCGGCTCGACGTTGAGCTTCAAATTTTCACCCAAGTTGAGCTCTAGGTTCTCGATCGACTGTTCGAGGTTG
>DMDX01000140.1:2935-6576 GCA_003451355.1 Cryomorphaceae bacterium | reverse complement strand
AGTCTCAGCCAGTCTCAGCAAGCCTTGCCAACGAGCTAATCTCAGCTAGTCTCAGCTAATGGCTAAGTACGCCAATGCCCCCAAACTTGGTAGGGCAAGGTTGTCAAGGCCGTTACCGAGTAGTGACTCGCTGGCTGTCAGCCCGGCCACAGCGGCTATTAGGGACCACGAAAGGGGCATGCCGTGGGCGAGGCAGAGAATGATTCCGACACCAAAAAAACTGAGGCTACCGGCCACAGACTTGCCGAACCACAGTTTAGGCGAGGGAATTTGTCCGCCCAATTCGGCTACGAGGTCGAGTACGCCCATGGTGAGCAGGCCGAAGCGGTAGGCGTCGGTCGCCAAATATGGGCTGGCGGGCGCCCAAGGGCTGAGGTAGAGAAGCCAGGCGGACAGGCCGATTCCGAGGGGGAATACGACTTCGCCCCAAGTCTTGCGCGGGACGTCGTGGATGCTACTCAGTACTTTGAGAAGTTTGGATGCGGTGAGTACGATGGTGAAGACTACGGCAAGGACGAGCATCCAAAAGGGGGTGAGGTAGGTTGGTAGCCACATGCTCACGACCGCGGAACTTACATGCATGAATTTGCGCGTAACGGTGGCGGGGATGTTCGTGCTGCGCTTCACGGCTTCGGCGAGGCCAAAAAGGGTTGCGAAGATGCCGATAAAGGCCCAGAATGCGAGGGGTGGGGTCATGGTTGGAGCGGTGTAAAGAAGTATGCGGCGTAGCTGCGAATGAGGCGGATGTCAGGGTCAGGCATGCGGTTGACACGGTTGTCGGCCTGCACGAGGGCATAGATGCAGCGCGGAGCCTGTCGGCGCTGGGCCAGCTGGTGAAGGGCGCCGGCCACGGCGTTTCCGAGCCCTTGGGCTTGGAATTCGGGCAGGAGCCCGATGGTTTTGAAAATGACGGTTCCGTTGTCCAGTGCAAACAGGTAGCTGAAGCCCACGCGGCGCTCGCCGAGTTGGACCCAGTGGAGCAAGGGAGTTCCGCCATGGGTGCTTGCGAGCGAGGTGCGCCAGCGGTCGAATTGGGGCTCGGATAGGGCTTGGTAGCCAAAGTTGCCGCCAAAGACGGCGTCGATCATGCCGCGAAGGACATTAACGTGCTCGGGATCGCTAGGATTCAAGTGCTGCAGGGCAAATCCGTGATCGGTCCAGCGGTCCAGGTAGGGCTGTGAGACGTCGATTACGCCTTGAAAGTCGGTGCGTTCGGCAGATCGGTACGAGATGGTCTTCGCGGGATTTTGGTCAACCAAGAGCTCGGCGTATTCGGGCCGGCTGCGCCACTCACCCGGGAAGTAGGGCGCGCCCGAATCCTCGGTCACCACACGGTAGGGTAAAAAGGTCGAGCCGAGTATGGGTCCCGCCCACGCACCGGGGTACTGGGCACGCAGGGAGTTCCATTCGGCAGTGAATTCGTCGGGGTCACACTGTGGCTCGGTTTCGAAGTAGCCAAAAGCCCAGGTGTTTGGCCCGGCCGAAGGCATGGCGTAGATGCCTGCCACGAAGCTGCGTCCGTCGTACCACGTTGCCTGCGGTTGTTCGGTGAAAAAGGTCCAAGCGTGGCGGAGCACGGTTTCACTCGGGTCGTAGTCGGCGAAGGACGCGTAGTGCGCGCGCCTCAAGTCGAGAAGGCGGGTCGGCGGAGCGGTTTTAAGCATGCGTGGAAGGGTAAAGGGTTCCAGAGGTGGCGTCAAGGACAATGCGGTCGCCCGTGCGCAGTTGAAGGGTGGCCCCATCGACGCCCACGAGGGTCGGGATTCCGAGTTCGCGGGCCACGATGGAGGCGTGGCTCAACAGACCACCTTGTTCAATGACGAGCCCTTTGGATTGGGCGAGGAGCAGGCTCCAGCCTGGGTCGGTGTGGCGGGCAACCAAGATGTCAAATTCGGGCCAGGGTCCAGGCTGGAATTCGGGCATGACGAGTACGCGGCCTTCGATGCGGCCCGGTACCACGCGGTGTCCGTTCATCGTTGCGGAACCTTCGGTGGCTTCGGCCCGGGGAGGTTCTTCTCCAGGCATCCATGCGAACGACCGGGGAAGAGGTTCGCTGCGGTAGTTTGCGTACGCGTCTTTTTGTGCGGCTACGGCTGCACGCCACGTGGTGGGCCCCGTCTCGAGCCATTCTTCACGGGTAAGCCAGAATACGTCGTCGCGGTGGTCGAGAAGGCCTTGGGCCGCGGCGAGGTCGCCGGCGCGAAGCAAGAGGCGACGAAGCCAGCCAAAGGCCGTGGAACGCAGCAGCCGCAGCTCTTCGCGCTGGCGAATGAACTGACGCAGCTTGCGGATGCCCCACGGAATCGAGCGCTCGTCCCCCCGATGGGGTTCGGGCAAGGGGTGCTGTGCCGCATTGAGGATTGTTTGGGCGAGAAGGTCAAATGAATCCAGGGGGCTGGGTTGTTCGAGTTTGAGCTCATTCGGGAAGCGTCCTCCAAATTCAGCCAAGTAGGATTTGAGTGCCAAGGCCACATGGGATTGGGGTTGCAGCGCAGAATAGAATTCGGCTTCGTCGCCGCGTTTGAGGGCCTCGGCGGCTCCGGGAACTTGAACGCAAGTTTGGGCTACTCGGTGCAGGGTGCGTAGTTGGGCCACACTGGGCGTTTCCATGCGCAAGTAGGATTCAAGCTTGTCGGGTCCGAATTTTTTTTCAGCCCAACCGAGCAGGGTCATCAGGGCGGTGTCGTTTTCGACGGTTAGGTACCATCGCCGCAGCCAGTCCGCTTCGAGTTCCCGCCAGATTCGCTGCACATCGTGGGCCTCGAGTTGGCCCCAATTGAGAGCGTCCAAGCGCTCAAATCCGCGGCGTACGTCGCGCGCAAAGGCGACACGCTTCGCTTTGAATGTGAGCAGTTTGTGAATGACGATGGGGTAGTACGTCCAGCGCAACGTTAGGCTAGGGCTAAGGGATTCCGGCAAAAAGGGCTGCGTCTTGGTTTGGGCCGAAATCATGCGTTCTAGGTTGACCTTGTTGCGGCCATAGCCAGGTAAAAAGGCCATCATGGCGTACCAGTGGTTCATGACGTAGTACATGCGACCGTGGACAGAGGTCACGAGGTGGTCAAAGACGTGTGCGTGGCGCTCGATGATTGACCGCGGAACCCCACTCGCAGCGAGTAAATCCTGGTAGACGGTGCGGTAAAGGTTGGCGGCGACTGAAACGGTCATGGGTTGCACCACCCCGGCGTAGGATTCGGCCAAGTTGGAATTGTCGAGTAGCCATGGTTCGTGGTGCCAGTCAGCTGTCACTGGGCGGGCTTGAAGCAGAGTGAGGTTGCGTCCGTCCCAGGTCCATTCGGCATCCATGGGACGTCCAAAATGCCGTTCGAGGTCGCGGTATGTGCGCAGAAGTGCTTTGTGGAGCGCCGGGGTCCACGGGCTTGGGCCAGCCGATTCGGTGCGGAATTCACCCGTCTCCTGGTTCATGCGCAAGCACTCCAGATTGCGGCGGTCGTCGGGGCGGGTGTACCAGGTTTCGCCTGAAGGGTAAAATCCGCGTTCCTCGACCGGATGACCATTGACGACATGGGCACAAAGGCCAGGGGCGAGGGCTACTGCATAGCGGTCCGGGTGAGTGAACAGGACTCCGGAGGCCACCGCATCGGCGACCATGAATTGGATGACAATACCATAAAGGCCGC
>DMDX01000140.1:0-2832 GCA_003451355.1 Cryomorphaceae bacterium | reverse complement strand
GGGTTGGATGACGATACCGTTAGGGCCGCCGCTAAGGGGCAGGCTTTCAGCAACCCGAAGGATGGCGTCGGTTAGGCCCTCAATGGACACGCCTAGTTCGGTGCGAAAGGCTCCGGCAGCCGCAGTGGTTTCGGTGTCTTCGGTGGCAGAGGAGCTGCGGACCGCAAGCCACGCAGCAGACCCCAGTTGCGCTCGAATGGTGTCGAGGGGTATGGACTGGCCGGCCCTAACGGCGTCCGCGTCGACCGATACCATAGGAAGGGTGCGGAATCCGCCCTGCGCAAGCCGCTGCAAACCGAGCGCTTTGTTGCCGAAGGTTCCGAGCACCGATTAAGGAATGAGGTTAGTGAGAAGATAGGCGAGCACCGCTGTGCCCTGAAGGACTTTGCTGCGTCCACGGTTGGGACGAACACCGTAAGCTAGGGCGCCTCCGGCTACGACCGCTAGTGCAATCCAACCCGCCCAGACGTAGGGAGCTTGCGCAGCGCGAAGCATGGCGACCACCGCAAGCGCGGTTACCACGAGGGTGAGGAGGGCGCTGCCCCAGGTTCCGAGGCGCGCGGAATAGCTGTCGCGGTAGGCCGTTTCATCTTCAGGTGCGAGGCATTTGCGCGCGATTTCAATTTGGGCACTCAGGGCCCAGATACTCATACCGTGCCACCAAATTGAGGCGGTCCACTCGAGGCTTTGCGTGAGGGCGGCGTACGCGATCCACTGCAAAAAGAGCATTTGAGCAAGCATCACGACGTTGTAGAGGTAAAACCGGGGCTTGAGCCATTTGAGCGGACCAATTTCGTATCGGGCGGCCAGGCTGTACGCGAGCAAACCAGCGGACATTAGCCCCGAGAGGGGGTCGAGCAGCGCATGAAGGGTGATGAACACACCTCCGTTGACGTAGCCCACATTCGTGAGCTCGCGCTCGGTCACCAATCCGCGCTGTAGCGGCCGGTCGGGATGGTGCACGTCGTCGACGTTGCGGTCGCGCAGCTCGTCGGTGATGCGCGTGTGAAGCAAAAAACTGATACCAGCGACCCCGAGGGCGGCGAACTTCCAAAGCGGAGCCTCTATGCCTTGATCGCCAAGTACGGCCCAGGTCGAATAGAGCACCGCCAAGGTCGTTGGAATGAGGGCCGCGAGCGGAAAACGCTCATTTTGGTAGCGCCACAGTCGAGCTGCGAGTGGTTTAGGATTTTGTGAAGGCATAGGCGCGGTGGTAAAAAGGTACGCGGTCGCGTGGTAGGTCAGCCACTGGAGTCCAAGTTTGCAGCCACCAATCCGGGAATTCAGTGCGGAACCGGTGGTCCCAAAAAATGAGGCTAGACCCTGAGGTACATGCGCGATCCACCGTTTCAAAGAACTTTTGAACTTCAGTGGGGGTGCGGCCCTCGAGGATGTCGGAGGCATGGATTCCGCGCTGCCCCGGCTCGGCCTGCAAGAGGGCCTGCTCGATCCCCATGTGGTGCAGGCGGAGCTGCCTAAGGGCCGAGGCACTAAGCCCCTCGTCGAGGTAGGGAATGTGGGATTCGCGGTAGTTACCAAATAGGGGGTATTCGGTATAGGGGTTGTCACGAAGTGCGTGGGTGCCCAACGCCGCGCGAAATTGAGAGAGGTAGTTAATGGGTTGCTTCGGGCGCTTCGATTCGGCAGTGAGTCCTGGATGGCGGGCACCGTCGACACGCTGGGGTTCAAAGTACCGATGGGCCGCCCAGCGCCAGCGGTGGGTTTGCCATGGTCCGTCCCACAGGGTAATTTGTTGGTCGGGAGTGTGAGCGGTGCGGAGCGCGTCGCGCGTTGCGTGCGGAACCAGCAGCGGAAGTATCCTTCGCCCAAATAGGCTTAAAAACCGCTCCAAGCGACCGTTGTGCAGCAGTCCATGGGTGGCGTTGCGGTAACCAAATAGGATGTTTCGACGGGATTCGCTTTGGTGAAGAGCCTCAATTTTAGTCGCAACATGTGAGAGTTGTATCGCCTCTAAGTCGTAGAGATCCAGGTTGGTGTAGCCACGGAGGGCCAAGTCTAGAGCGTGGTCACCGCCCGATGCGATGAGGTGGTAGTGGTCTGCGGGGTGCCGATCCCACAAACTGTGGAGCAGGCGCGGGTCTTCCCAAGATTGGGCGTAGTGCGGTCGGGCAGGCATGTTCAAATATCTGAATTTGCCTGATCGGAACCGTGGTGGTTTTCGCGGAATGTTACCAAGATGTTAGGATTTTCTGCGGAATCGCGCCGTATTTTCGCGCTCCACTCGTCCAAGTGGTGAAATAGGTAGACACGAGGGACTTAAAATCCCTTGATCAGTGATGATCGTGCGGGTTCGATTCCCGCCTTGGGCACGTACTTTTGAGGCATGCACCCGCGGCAATGCCTCTTTTTTTTCGCCCTATTCCTATTTGGGTGGAATGCCGTCGCGCAGGTTGCTGCTCCGGCGGCGTTGGATCGCTTTGCGTCCCGAGCGCTTGATTCCGCATGGATGCCCGAGGTGCTGGGCTACATCAGGAATACCGAGTTTTTTCACCCCGCCGAGGAGGGGCGTACGCGTTTTGGCGCCCTGGTCGGGCTACGCAGAGGGTACGAGCTCAAGAAAGGTCGCAGCGCGGAACTGGGGCTGATGGCCAACCAAAGTTTTGGGGCTGCGCCGCAGTTGCTGCCGTGGGTGGCGCTTCGTGCTCAGGGTGCAGGCTACCAGATTCAGTTTGGTAGCATTGCCGACAGGGGGCACGGGCTTCCGCGGCAGCTGCTGAATCCGGATTTGCGCTACGCCGTTCCGGTGGTGTACGGGTTGAGCGGGACCAGTGAGTTTACGCGGTTCCGCGCCCACTATTGGGCGGAATGGTT
>DMDX01000066.1 GCA_003451355.1 Cryomorphaceae bacterium | reverse complement strand
CCTTAAGTTCACCCATGGCAAATGACCGGAGCAAAATCCGCTCAATCAGCGCGTCTTCATCGTCGCCTTTGGGGTCGTATTCCTTGCGAATGTTAATGTCGTACCACGAACCTGTTACGCTCCAGCCGACCGCCGTCAACCAGTTGCGGTACTGGCGAATGAGCTTAAACACGGTTTGGTCGGTCTCGCGGTAGACTAGCTTGCACAGAATCTGGCCTTCAGAGCGCGTAAGCTTGCGAAGCTCAGCCTCAAAGCGCTCTTCGAGAAACTTTTGGTAGTGCCTTGTGTATTTGGCGCGCTTTCGGGCGGACTTCTCTTTGGCGAGCTGCATATTCAGCGAATCCAAACGCTCTCCGGCCGCCTTGGCGTAGGGATACACCTTAAGTACGCGACGGCGCAGAAGTAGGTAGCGCTTGCGCGCCTCGACGTCGGTAAACGTCGGCTTGTCCATGACCAGAATTTCATCGAGAAACACCCACGGAATCGTATCGCCGTTAATAACCGTAGCCTGGACTTTTTTCCCATTAAACATGGTCTCGACCAACTGCGCCTGAAGCGGAACGGTCAAAGCCAACAGCAGCGCAGCGATCGTCCGCATCATACGCTAAATCGTGTGTTCCAACGGCTGGGCGTACTCGAAACCTTTTGAGCCTCGGGGCGGTAGCCCTCTGCAAGTGCGGCAGCCCATTCCGCGCCTTCGGCGCGGGGCTCTAGCGCTTCGGGGGTAAAGTTTTCTGCCACAAATCCCGTATCAAACTGACCGCTGACAAAATCCGGATGCTCGAGGATGAAGCGTCCAAAGCGCAAGGTGGTCTTAACTCCGACCACCGCGTAGCGGTCAATGGCGGCCAGCAAACGCTGACGGGCTGTTTCACGGTCCGGACCCCAAGCAATGAGCTTGGCCAGCATCGGGTCGTAGTACACCGGAACCTCTTGTCCCTCGCGCACCCCGTCGTCGACGCGGATTCCTGCGCCTGTTGGCCGGCGATAGACCTCGAGCACCCCGGTGTCCGGCGCGAAGTTGTTGGTCACGTCCTCGGCATACACCCGCAGCTCGATGGCGTGGCCGTTGAGCTTGAGGTCTTCTTGTCGGTAGGGCAGTCGCTCGCCGCGGGCGATGCGAATCTGTTCTGCGACCAAATCCAAACCTGTCACCTCCTCGGTCACCGGATGCTCGACCTGTAGTCGGGTATTCATTTCGAGAAAGTAAAAGGCTCCGCTCGCATCAAAAATAAATTCGACGGTGCCGGCGCCCACATAACCGCAGCTCTGCGCGGCCTTTACCGCGGCCTCGCCCATTTGAGCGCGCAGCTCGGGAGACAGAATGGCGCTCGGGGCCTCCTCAACCACCTTTTGGTGGCGTCGCTGCACCGAGCACTCCCGCTCGAACAGGTGCAGGTGGGTTCCGTGCGCGTCCGACAGCACCTGAATCTCAATGTGGCGCGGCGAGGTCACAAACTTTTCGACAAATACTTCGCCGTTGCCAAACGACTTAAGCGCTTCGGACGTGGCGTTTTCAAACGCTTCGCGCACTTCGGAAGCGGAATGAACAATGCGCATTCCCTTGCCCCCGCCACCGGCCGAGGCCTTGATCATCACCGGGTAGCCAATGCGGTCAGCGACCTCTTGGGCCGCTTCGGCCGTCGCTAGGGCGCCCGCGCTGCCTGGAACGAGTGGAACGTCAAACTGCGCCGCAGCCGCCTTGGCCGAAAGCTTGTCTCCCATCACACGAATGGCCGACGGAGGCGGTCCGACCCACGTAATCCCCTCTGCCTCAATACGCTCCGCAAACGCGGCGTTCTCGCTTAAAAATCCGTAGCCCGGATGCACCACGTCGGCGCCCGAAGCCCTGCAGGCCTCAAGAACTGCCTCGACGTTGAGGTAGCTCTGCGCACTCGGCGCAGGCCCCACCAAGTAGGCTTCGTCAGCAAAGTGAACGTGGGGGGCGTCGGCATCGGCCTCTGAATAAATGGCCACGGTGTGAATTCCCATGTGGCGGGCGGTGCGCATTACGCGCAGGGCGATTTCGCCACGGTTGGCAACCAAGAGCTTCTTCATAGACTACACAAGGGCTTTAGACTGCAAAGTACGCACAGGCTTCGTACTTTGGCCCCATGGAATTGTACCTCGATTCGGCCAACCCCACTGAAATTTCGGCCGCTTTTCAACTCGGAATCTTTTACGGACTCACCACTACCCCCACCTTTCTTCAGCGTCAAGGTGTTGCAGACGTCGATGCCTGGCTCCTCGAGACGGCAAAGCACGTCCCGGTCATTCAGGTGGAAGCCCTCGGAAATTCCGCCGACGAAATCGTTGCTGAAGCGCACCGCTTGCTGGCTTTGGGGCTAGCGCGCGAGACGACGGTATTCAAAATTCCCGTGTCGCTGCACGGTGTACAGGCCTGTGCCCGCCTCAGCAAAGAGGGCATCATGACCAACGTGCACCTCATTTACACCCCCCAGCAGGCCTACATGGCCATGAATTCGGGCGCGACCTACGTCTGTCCGTTGGTCGGACGCCTTCAAGATCAAGGTACAGACGCGCTTGCGCTGGTCGACGGAATCGTCGCGTTCAAGGAGCGCCACGGCTACGCGTCCAAGGTGATGTTTTCGTCCGTGCGGCACAGCGAGCACGTGCGCAACGCCATGGATTTGGGTGTGGACGCCGTCACGGTACCCTGGTCCGTGTGCCAGCAGCTGCCCAACAACCACCTTACCTCGCTCGGAACCGCCCAGTTTGACGAAGACCACCGCCGCATGACAGTTCGCGTAGAATCCGTACTTCGTCCGACCCAGGCTATTGTTTCGCCCGACACGCCGGTGCGGGACGCCCTTGTCGCTATGACCGTCAGCGGCCTCGGTGCCGTAGTGCTGGCCGAACAGGGACGCGCTGTCGGACTCTTCACAGACGGTGACCTTCGCCGCCTCATTGAGCAGCGAGGAACCCTCGATGTCAATGCTCCGGTTCGGGCCGTGCACAGCCTGAAAGTGCCGTTCGCAATCTCAGGAAGCGCGCTGCTGAACGAGGCCTACCGCCGCTTTGCGGAAACTAAAGTGGATCAACTTCTTGTTGAAGATGAGGCAGGTAATGTCCTCGGATTGATCGACATACAAGACATCAACGGCTAATGCAGATCAAAGCTCTCATCCTCGATTGGGACGGAGTTTGGACCAACGGGCGCAAGCGACCCGATGGGCAATCCGACTTTAGCGAGCACGACACAATGGGGCTTAACCTGCTGCGATTTGCGCACTATGCCGCAACCGGCGAACTGCTTCGCGTGGCAATTGTCACTGGCGAACGCAACCCGACAGCAGAGTTCCTCGTGCAGCGGGAGCACTACGATGATTTTATCTTTTATGCTCGGGACAAGACCAAGGCCGTAGCCTTACTTGAATCCAGCTGGGGAATCCCTCGCGCCGATTGGGGCTTTGTATTTGACGATGTACTCGACCTTGGACTCGCGGCCATGGTGGGCCGGCGGGCTATGGTTCAATGGGACTTTACCAAAGCGATTCAGGATGTTGCCCAAGCTGAAGGATTAGTTGATGAATGGGTTCAGCCCGAGGGAGCTGTGCGCCGCTGGTGCGAATCCTACTTATCTGAAATGGGTTGGCTTCACACGGCCGTGGCCGAGCGCCAAGCGTGGTCGCCAAACTACCGCACATACTGGGAACTCCGCAACGAGATCCAGCCCACAATCACCGACTTGAGTCCCCGTTAAAGCGCAGAGCGCTTGGTGCCCAGTACCGCATCAAGCTGACCCTGAATCTGCTTGAGCCGCTCGTCTTCTTCGCCTTCTGGCGAAGCGGTTTGCTGCAAGCTCGCCACCTGATTGGCCATTTGGAGTGCACACATGGCCAAGGCATCTTGCTTGTCGCCGACGGCATACCGCTCCTCAAAACGGCTTACGGTGCTTTGAATCAAGGCCACCGCCTTGCGCACCTGCTCTTCTTCAGCGCGCGGAATCGTCAACGGGTACGCACGTCCGCCGATGTTCACTTTGATTCGAAGTTGGTCCTCGCTCATGGCTGAAGTTTCGAAATAACTTGGTTAATCTCTTTGGACCACGACTGCAGCTGCTTGGCCAACTTAGCCCGAGCGGCGGCATCGCCGTTAAAGGACAGCAAAAGTCGAAGTTCCTCGTTTTCACTGCGAAGCGCCTTGATTTGAGCACTGAGTTCGCGCACTTTTCGGTCCTGCTCAGCCACCACGCCCGACTGCTGTTCGAGCTCGCCCACCGCAAGACGGTACTTGCCGATGAGGTCGTGAACTTGCGCCTGAATGACGCCAATGCGATCGAGGGAATCCGCCATTGGCCAAAGGTAGCAGTTTGGCACGGGAATTTCTATCTTGGTGGAATGCCAAAAATCGCTTCGCTGCTCGCGTGGATGGTAGCGGTTCCGCTCTGGAGCCAGCTCATCGTACACCAGCCATTGGACGGGCCGCTTGCGGTTTCAGGCGAGCTCGCGGAGCTGCGCAACCACCACTTTCACAGCGGAATCGACCTTCGGACCGGCGGAGTCACCGGCAAACCCGTGTACGCTGTGGCGGACGGTTGGGTGCGCCGCATTGTCGTTCGCCCGGACGGCTACGGCTGGGCGCTTTACATCGACCATCCCAGCGGATTCACCACTGTCTACGGGCACTTGGAGTCGTTTAGCGACGAAATCTGGCAGTTCACCGAGTCTGAAGCACGACGTCGCGGCAGCTACCGCCTCGACCTATATCCGCCCAAGGGAATGCTGTCGGTTACGGCGGGTACCGTGATCGGACTGAGCGGGAATACAGGCTCTTCGGGTGGTCCCCACCTTCACTTTGAAGTGCGCGACTTAGCAAGTGAAGAAATACTGGACCCAGCTGCCCACGGTTTGGACATTCCCATTGACCCAAACCGGCCTAAACTATGGGCCTTCAGTTATGGTCGCTGGCGTCCGGCTGGAGACTCGGTTTCGGTCGCCTCGTGGTACGACCTTGCGGTTACGCTTCCGGAACAAGATTTTGAGGTCCTGGTATCGGACAGTCTACGCACCACGTGGTCACTCAAGCGCTGGAGCTTTGACGTGCAGCGAGGCGCAGACGCAGGACTCGCTCTGGGACTGCACCAGCAGCAGGGTGTTCGCGGATTTCTCATTCACCCCACCCCCACCCAGCCGGCCCCGGGCTGGAGGCACAATTTGGACTTCCCTCGGGCGAGTGGGCGGTATACCGTAGCAATTCGCTCGGGAAGTGCGCGCATTTGGAGTGGCGTGGTTCGCGTTCGGGAATTCGAGAACAGAGTGCCCCAACCGGCGGCTACGCTTCGCGATGGAGCGGTGACCCTTCACCTA
>DMDX01000135.1:1013-9853 GCA_003451355.1 Cryomorphaceae bacterium | reverse complement strand
GCCCGCGCGCTGCACCACCTGCGGAACCAGTCCGATTTCAGGAACCATCAATAAAACATGCTTGCCTTCCTCGAGGGCGTGGGCCGCGAGGTGCAGGTACACCTCGGTCTTGCCCGACCCCGTGGCGCCCCAGAGGAGCTTCGGAAGTTGCGCGTGTTCCTTCGCTTCGAGCGCATCAAGCGCTGCCTGTTGGGCCGGGCTTAGCTCAGGAAGCGACAGGGAATCGCCCAGGTCGAGACTTCGGTCGAGGGGACGCAGCTCGCGCTCGAGGATTCCGCGCTCGACGAGGGCCGAAAGGTGGGCGGGCTTGACGTCCGAACCCTCGGCGGTGAGGGCCGCCACAGCAACCCAGGGGTGGCGGTTGTCTTCGGGCTCAGCCTCTAGGGCCAACTGAAAGTAGCGCAGCAGGGCTTCGGCCTGGAGCTTGGCGCGCGAAAGGGACGCAAAGGCGCGATTGACCGCGTCGGAATCGTGGCGGGGCGCCGCAAACCGCAGCGACCACACTCCGTCGTCGCGCAGGGTGTAGGTAGACTCGTCGTCGGGCTCGACCTGCATGAATCCGGGCATCGAGGCCGCCATGGCCTCGCCGGGCGCACAGAGGTAGTACTCGGCCATCCAGTACCACAGCGCGAGCTGCTGGCGCTGAAAGCTGGGGTGCTCGTCGACGCAGCGAAGCACTTCTTTGGCGGGGTAGTCAGGCGCGTCGGGGCGCACGGCGATTACGACGCCGAGCAGCACTCGGTTCCGCCCGAAGGGAACAAAGACGCGCAGCCCTGGTTCAGGCTCGCGGTCGAGCGACCAAGCGTAGGTGAAGGCCGTGCGCACCGGCACGGGCACGACGACGTCTACCCAGCGCGCTGCGGCCATTACGAGAGGGCGTCGACGAGCTCGAGCAGGTAGGGACTGATGCGGGCGTGGTGCTTGATGGCTTGTTCAAAGGAAACATACACCACCTCGTGGCCCTGAACGCCGACCATTTCGCGATTGCGTCCGGCCATCAGGGCGTTTACGGCCGCGTGGCCCATGCGGCTCGCGAGGATACGGTCAAAGGCGTTGGGCTTGCCTCCGCGCTGGGTATGGCCCAAGATGGTGACTTTGGTGTCCCAGTCGGGGAACTCGGCCTGTACCTGCTTGGCGACCGCATAGGCTCCGCCGCTGTCGTCGCCCTCGGCGACGATGACGATGCCCGAACGGCGCTTTTTTTGGTGGTCGGAACGCAGGTAATTAATCAGCCGGTCGATGTCGGTGGTGGTTTCGGGAATCAGCACGCCCTCTGCCCCACTAGCCACACCCGTACGCAGCGCGATGAAACCGGCGTCGCGGCCCATGACTTCGACAAAAAAGAGGCGGTTGTGCGAGACGGCCGTGTCGCGGATCTTGTCGACGGCCTCTACGGCGGTATCGACGGCGGTTTGGTAGCCGATGGTGTAGTCGGTTCCAAATAGGTCGTTGTCGATGGTGCCGGGGCAGCCCATGACGCGGATTCCGTGCTCTTCGCTGAGCAATTTGGCGCCGGTGAACGAACCGTCTCCGCCCACCACCACAAGGCCTTCGATGCCCAGGGCACGCAGGTTGGCGGCCGCCTTGGCGCGGCCTTCAGGGGTGCGGAACTCGTCGCTCCGCGCCGTTTGCAGAAAGGTTCCGCCGCGGTGAATGATGTTGCGCACGTCAAAGCGCGTCAGGGGCATGTGCTCGTTTGAAAGCACGCCGTCGTATCCGCGGTAAAATCCGGTGCACTGCAGGCCCAAGCGGTCGGCGGTGCGCACCACGGCCCGCACGCAGGCATTCATGCCGGGGGCGTCGCCCCCTGAGGTCAGTACGCCAATGTGCTTCATGGCTGGTCGATTTTAGTGACGTTCAGGTCGAGTTTGGGGGGGCCGGCCGTGACCGGAACGCTCAAGTAGTAGAAGCTACCACGCAGGGTGTCTCCCGCCGGCAGGTAGTCGACGGCCTTGTTGCTGTCGGTGACCGCACCGGCAGTCAGGATTCCGCGCACCGCTAAGTTCGTGCCCGCCGTGTCGCTCGGGCTACCCCAGACCTCGTAGTTCACGGCATAGCAGCGCAGGGCATCGACCTCGAGCGTATCGACGGTCGCTGTAAAGGCAATCGTACCCGCTTCAGGCTCACTTTGGCAGGCCGCGAGGCCTAGAATTCCAAGAACAAACAAGCTTTTATTCATGTGTGCTAAAGTACATCCCCTACCTTTGCCGCCATGGTCCACGACCTCCTTTTTTTCGCCGGCGGACTCGTCGCCGGGGTGGTCAATACCTTGGCGGGTAACGGTTCCGCCATAACCCTCTCGCTGCTGCTCGGCTCGGGCCTGAACGGATCGGTTGCCAACGCCACCAACCGCATTGGAGTACTCGCCCAAACCGTCACTGCGGTGCTGAGTGTGCGCCCTTCCCAGCGCAAACGCTACCTAATGCGCGCCAGCCATCGCCTGGCCCTGCCCACTTTTGCAGGCAGCCTGCTCGGTGGCATCGTCGGAAGCCTCGCCTCGCCCACCTTTATGGAGGCCAGCATTGCCGTAGTGATGACCGCCATGCTTTTTACGTTATTCACCAAACCATCGCGCTGGCTAGCGGTGGGCGAACGCCGCGAGGGCGGGCTGATGAGCTGGCTAACCTTCTTTGCGATTGGCCTTTATGGTGGATTCGTGCAAATGGGCATCGGGGTCATGATGCTCGCCGCCCTCGTACTAGTGCAGCGCTGGACCTTGCGCGACGCCAATGTGATCAAACTCATCTTAGCCTTAGTGCTCGCCCTGCCGGCCACCCTCATCTACCTCTTTATGGGCGACATCGTCTGGAGCGCCGCACTCTGGCTGGCCGTGGGTTCAGCCCTCGGAGCCTGGATCGGAGCGCGCTACGTCGTGCGGATTCCGGCCGCCCAACCCGCAGTACGCTGGGTCGTCATGGCCGCCGTGGTCTTTGGCGCGGCACGCGCCCTTTACAATCTATCGGGCTACTAGCAGCTAGTAACTAGCAACCCACAGGGTTACTTTTGCCGCCATGTGGTTTGATTCCCCCTACTACCCAATGCTGTATGCGCACCGTTCTGAAGACGAGGCGCAGCAGGCGGTGCAAAACGTAGTGGGACTGCTCCACCTAAAGCCGGGCGCACGCATCCTTGATGTGGGCTGCGGGCGCGGACGCCACCTTTGGCCCCTCGCTGAATTGGGCTACCGCGTGGCGGGAATCGACCTCGCCGCCGACCGGGTCGCCGAAGCGCGGGCGGGTTCCGCCCAAAAAGGCATCGACGCCGAACTTTTTGTGGGCAGCATGCTCGACCCCCTGCCCCAACCACCGTACGACGCGGTCGTGAATTGGTTCACCAGCTTTGGTTTTTTTGACGAACTCGCCACCCACCAGCTGGCCATCGCGCACATGGCGCGGGCGCTGACCCCGGGCGGAGCGCTCGTCATGGACTTCATGAACGCCGCTGAGGTGCGTGCGAACCTTGTTCCTGAAGACCGCATTGAGGTTGGCCACGTCGAATTTCACGTGCGTCGTTGGATCGAAGAGCCGTTTGTTCACAAGTCCATCAGCATTCGCGACGGAGCGACCACCAGGGAGTTCAGCGAGCGCGTCATGCTGCTGGACCGAAGCGATTTTGAGGCACTTTTTGCGGCGGCAGGCTTTCACTCGGTGCAGTTTTTGGGCTACTACGACGGCAGTCCGTGGACGCCCCAAAGCCTGCGGTGCATTGCCATTGGGCGTACTTTTGCGGTATGAACGACCTCGTGCTGCTGATCGGACTCGCGCTACCCCTGGTGGTGGGCGCGTGGTTGGGGCGCAAAATCGTTCCAAAGACGTGGCTGGCGACCACCAACGCCTTTTCGGGAGCCTTTCTTTTTGCCGTCACCGTGTTTTTGTGGATGCCCGAGCTCGCCGAGGCAAGCGAGCACGAGTCGGTCCCGAGCAGCACCTGGGGGCTTTGGATCGTCGTCGGATACTTTCTGCAGTTTGCGCTCGACGGGCTGTCTAAGGGTCTTGAGCACGGGCACACCCATGGCCACGACAACCCTTGGCCCGCCTTTGTCGGACTGTGGATTCACTCGTTTGCGGAGGCGGTTCCGCTTTTTGGCCTGAATGAAGGTGCCCAAACCGCCTTTGTCGTGTCGCTTGGCGTGCACAACCTGCCCATCGCTGCCTTGGTGGCCCACTGGCTGCAGCATGAGGGCACCGATGCACGGCGCGGAACCTTAGCCATGGCCGCCCTCGGGATCGCCGCCCCACTGGGCGCTGCGGCCGGGCTATTGATTCCCGAGCATCCGCACGTCGACGTCGTCGTCGGCAGCCTTGTGGTCGGAATCTTTTTGCACGTATCGAGCACCATCCTTTTTGAGACCCAAAAGGACCACAGGATTCCGCTGCGCACCTGGGCCGTCGTACTGGTCGGAATCGCCGCCGGATTTGTACTGAGCGGCTACGCGGGGCACGGGCATTGAGGGGCATTCTTGGTTTCTGGCTTCTGGTTTCTTGTGACGCTCTGCGCCGTGCGAACAACGAGCGCGCCCCAAGGGTTACCTTTGAGTCATCATTAAAATCCGCACATCATGTCGCTACTCGTTGGTAAAAAAGCCCCAGAATTCAGCCTAACTGCCGTAGTCAACGGCGGCGAAATCGTCAAAGACTACAGCCTCGCCCAGTTCGAAGGCCAGAAGTACGTCCTACTGTTTTTCTACCCCAATGACTTTAGCGCCGTGTGCCCCATCGAAATGCACGAGTTTCAGGCCAACCTGGCCGAGTTCGAGAAGCGCAACGTTCAGGTCATCGCCTGCTCGACCGACAACGACGCTTCGCACAAGGCTTGGCTCAACCTCGACAAATCAGAGGGCGGAATCAAAGGCATCACCTACCCCATCCTTGCAGACCTCAACAAGACCGTGAGCCACAACTACCATGTGCTCAACGGCGAATGGGCCTACGACGAAGACGGCCAGCTGCACGCCGAGGGCGACCGCATCGCCCTACGCGGAACCTTCTTGATCGACCGCCAAGGCATCGTGCGCTACCAGTCGGTAAACTTCTTTACCGTAATGCGCCACGTCGACGACATCCTTCGCGAAATCGACGCATGGCAGTACTTCGAAGAGCGCGGCGAGGTATGCCCGCTCAACTACGTGCGCAGCTAAACAGCTTCTCGTTACTTGTTTCTCGTTGCTGTGCCAAGCCGCGCAAAGCCAGAAACCAGAAACGAGTTACTAGTTGCTAGTGACTAGTTACCCACCGGTAGGCTTCAGGAAAGTGCTGGCGCCACGCGATTTCGTCGTGGTTGGCTTTGGCATCAAGCTTCCATTGGTAGTCGGTGCCGAGCTTTAGGCCGTTGGCCTTGAGTTGCTCGAGCATCTGGTCGATTCCGGGCTGAAGGGCTGCGTCGAGGCCTACACCGCCGTTGTAGAAGTAGGCGCGCTTGCCCTGGGGCCAAAAGTAGTTTTTGGCCTTCCACGGAGTGAGCCCGTCAACCACGAGGCCTCCGCCCGCTTCCCAGTATATGGCGGGAGAGAAGGACACGATTCCGCTCCAAAGATCCGGGTAGCTTTGCATGAGGCGAAAGCCCAAAATTCCGCCCATCGACGAACCCGCAAAGACGCGGCGGTCGGTGAGCTGGTACTGGGACTCGATCCACGGCAGAACCGTCTGGGTCAGGTACTCGGCGTAGGCGTCGCCGACCTCGCCCGGACCGTATTCTTTACGGCGCTGGTTGTCGGGCTCAAACGAACACGGCAGCCCCACTGCCAGCGTGGGCGGAATCGCACCCTCAGCCTCGAGCTGGGCCAGGGCCTCGTCGACCGCCCAGTCGACCCCAAAGCTGGTCAGGGCCGGATCAAAGCAGTTTTGGCCATCTGAAAGCATGAGCAGGTCGTACTTCTGTCCGGGCTTCAGGGGCGCTGAGGTCCACACCCACATGGGGCGCTGCGGAAAGCGCCCCTTGGGGTCGGGCGGAGTCACGAGCTCGGTGAGCACGCCCGTGACCTGGCCGTCGTTGACCCGCTGGGGTGCGCTGAACGATAGGGCGTGAAAAGCGGTATCCATTCCGCAGTAGCCCGCCACGTCGCGAAAGGGGCGACCGACGGCCAAGCGGGCTTCTTTGGCCCAGGATCCCAGAGTGAACTTAAACGCCATTGCGCTGTCGCGGGTCGTGAACTGGACCTGCCATTCGTGGCTCGCGGTGCGCTTCATGGGGATTCCGCGGCCGTTCCAGCCACCGAGCTCGGGGTTGTAGCCGGTAATCCACACAGTATCGGCGGGGTCCAGGGCCTCGGCGGTGGTCAAGGTGACCCCCGTGGGCTTGGCAGGCGCTGGCGCCGCCGGTTTGATGCCACAGGACGCCGCGAGTGCGGCGGTCAGAAGAATTAGGATTCGAGGCGTTGTTCCCAATGGGCGCGGTGTTTACGGTGGTACAGTTCGCGCACAATTCCGTCCGAAACCCCGATTTTGGGCACGTAGACCCAGGTCGCGTGGGTCCATCGCAGCACGCGGCGGTAGATGCGCAAGGCCGGAACAATAACGTCAGCCCGGTCCATGTTGAGGCCCAGCTGCAGAACTCGCTCGTCGGGCGTCATGGCCTCGAGCTGCTTGCTGAAGCGGTCCAGGTACTGCTTACTGAGCGGTTCTTCGACGGGGCGCCCGCTGATTTTGTGGGCTTTGTTGATGTTTCCGCCCGCACCCACCAAAGCTACGGGGCCGTCGAGTTGCGCGACCTCGGACTCGAGCCAGGTGCGCAGGTCTTCCCAGACCGCCTCGCTGTCGGCATCGCTGAGAAGGCGCACGGTTCCGAGCGGAAAAGACCGCGAAGCCAGCGCATGCCCGTCGCGAAAGAAGGTGAGCTCAGTCGAGCCCCCGCCCACGTCGACAAAGCAGAGGTTGGGCTCCTCGGGGTGAATGCGGTCAAAAAGCTTAGCATGAAAGACGAGCTTGGCCTCCTCTTCGCCGTCGATAATCTCAATTCCGATGTCAGTAGCCCGGCGCACGCGGCGTATCCATCGCGCGGAATTCTTGGCCTCGCGCATCGCCGAGGTGGCGCAAGCCCGGTAGTCGGTAACCCCGTTGACGCGCATGATGGCGGCAAAGGCGCGCATGGCGTCGACCAAGCGGTATCCGGTCTCTTTGCTGATTTCGCCCTGGGTAAACACGTCAGAACCGAGTCGCACCGGAAGCCGCGTGATCGACACCTTTTTGTAGTAGGTGTAGGTCGGCGTCGGAATCACATGGCTAATCAGCAGCCGAATCGAGTTCGAACCAATGTCAATGGCACCCAGCGTCAAGTACTTCATGCTCATGCCCGGCGCTTTTTGGCTTGCTTTTTCACGTATTCGTACAGCTCCATTTGGCTGCGGATGCGCGGTCCCGGCGCCACGCGGTGCACGCTTCGACCCTCTTCGTCGTACACCCGCGCTTTGACGTTGTCGCGAAGTTGGATTTCGAGGTGGTCGAGGATTTCACGCTGGATGCGGGGATCCAGCACCGGTGCGCCCACCTCAACCCTGAGGTCCAAGTTGCGGGTCATCATGTCAAACGACGCGAGGTACATTTTGGGGTCGCCGTCGTTAGAGAAGTAGTATACGCGGCTGTGCTCGAGGAATCGGTCGACGATGCTCACCACATGGATGTTTTCGCTCAGGCCTTTGACGCCGGGCTTGACGCAGCAGATTCCGCGCACAATGAGGCGCACCTTGACGCCTGCCTTGCTGGCCTCATAGAGTTTTTCGCCAATGTCGTACGAGCTCAGCGAATTGAACTTCATGATGATTTCGGCCTTCTTGCCCTTTTTGGCGTGGGCGATTTCGCGGTCGATGCACTTGATGATTCCGCTGCGGCTGTAGTGCGGACTCACAAGTAACTCCTTGTACTTAATCACCTTGTAGGGCTCGTACAGAAACTCGAACACCCGCGCAATGTCGGCACAGATCACCGGATTAGCGGTCAGCAGCTGGTAGTCGGTGTAGACTTTGGCGGAACCTTCGTGGAAGTTGCCCGTGCCCACCACTGCGAAATACTCCTTGCCTCCGTCAGCCATGCTTCGCTCAATGTGGACGATTTTGCTGTGCACCTTGAGGCCTTCAACGCCCGTTTGGACCTCGATGCCCTCTTTGCTCATCTTCTCGAGGTAGTGCAGGTTGTTTTCTTCGTCGAATCGCGCCTGAAGCTCTATGACTACACGCACTTTTTTGCCGTTTTTGGCAGCATTGATAAGCGCCGAAACAATGCGCGACTGGCTCGCCAATCGGTAGAGTGTGATGCTGATTTTGGTGATGGCGGGGTCAATCGCGGCTTCGCGTAAGAAGCGCACCAGGCTCAAAAAGTTGTGGTAGGGCAAAAACAGCAGCACGTCCTTTTGGCGCACGACGTTCATCAGCGACTTCTCCATGTCGAGGTCGGGGTGCTGCAGCGGCTCGAGGCGCGGATGCTCGAGTTCTGGCCCGCCAATGTTGGGAAAGCGCATCAAATCCTTTTTGTTGTGGTAGCGCGCGCCGGCAATCACGGCATCGGAATTCTGAAGACCAATGCGCCGTATAAGGTACGCAAGGAACTCCGACGGCATTTCGCGGTCGTAGACCATGCGCACGGGGTCGCCCACTTGGCGGTCTTCGAGTCCGCGGCGCACCCGATCGAGCACGGTGCGGCTTACATCGTGGTGGTCCATGTCGAGTTCCGCGTCCCGAGAGATTTTAAACGTGTAGGCCTCAATGCGTTGCGACGGAAAAAGAAAGTACGCGTACTGCAGGTTGTGGCGAAGCACGTCGTCTAAAAACATCAGGTAGTTCTTGCCGTACTTGGGCAACTCGACAAAGCGACCGTGGATTTCGGCTGGAACCTCGACCAGCGACAACACAG
>DMDX01000135.1:0-797 GCA_003451355.1 Cryomorphaceae bacterium | reverse complement strand
GGCAGGTGATCCTGCAGAATCATGGCAAAGATGGTCGGACTAACCTTCTCGATGTAAAACTTGCGAATGAAGTCCTTTTGGCCCTGCGTAAGGTCCTGCTCGTCAATGATTTTAACGCCCTGAGCCTCGAGCTGGCCCATTAGCGCGTCGTACACCCGCTCAACTCGGTCGTTCAAGACGTTTACTTCGGCCTGAATGGCCTGCAGCAAGTCTGTCGGATTCCAACCACCAAGGGTCTCCTTAATCTTCTTCTCGTCCGTGGAAGATTCCATGCGTTGAATGCTCGCGTAGCGAACCCTAAAAAACTCGTCGAGGTTGTTCGAGAAGATCCCTAAAAAGCGAATTCGCTCAATTAATGGGTTGCGCTCGTCTTCGGCCTCTTGAAGCACCCGGGCATTGAACTGCAGCCAGCTGAGGTCACGATTGACAAATCGAGAGCGTAAGTCGCTCATTTTTCCCATATTATAAAAGTATTACTTGAGGTTTTTAGGAAAATCAAAGTACCGAAGTTCAGCCTCGCTGCGCAAGTCCTTCCACGAAGAAATTGCAAAGTTCAGTACGGCCACACCCGCCGTGGGCATATTCTCGGTAAATCCCGGAACACAGTCTGAAATAAAATCACTCATTCCGGGGTTGTGCCCAAAGAGCATGACGTGGTCTTGGTCGTCAGAAAGGCTACGAACCACGTCCGAGATTCCGTCGTGCGAAGCCGCATAAAGGGCGTCCACCAACCGAACGTCATCGAGCGCAACACCTAGGGTGCGCGCAAAGATCATCGCAGTGTGCAGGGTGCGGGT
>DMDX01000043.1:3198-5607 GCA_003451355.1 Cryomorphaceae bacterium | reverse complement strand
TCTTTACCGCCGTCGAGGGGGGTGTGTTAATGCGCGATGTCGTCCACTACAAAGTGCCGTTGGGGATTTTGGGACAGCTTGTGCACCCAATAATCGTTCGCCCGAAGCTTGAGCAGATCTTTAGCTTCCGCTGGGAAGCCAACGAGCGCATGTTTGGCAAAGCCTAACTTTGCAGTAATGAGTAGCTCAAAAATCACGGTGAACCCGATTGACGCAGACAAGGTGGCGCAAAACCCCGGCCTGCTTCCGTACGCCCACAGTGTGAGCTCTCCGGTGATCGTTCCCACTCAAGAAGGAATGATTCGCGCACAGTCACTCGAGACCATGGCGCACCAGACGGACCAGCAAATGGACCTGCTTCGCAAGCAAATGGAACTCCTGGCGGACCAAGCCAAAGCAATTCAGCGGCGCAGAGAGGTTTCAGAGTGGGTGTATACCGCTAAAATGAGCTTCAAACCCGTCATAAATCATGTGTACCACTTGTACCGCAAAGAAGACGGAGAATACGTGCTTTCGATGCTGAGTCCTGAGGAATGGACGCTTTCGCGTCGTGCATCGCACGACTTTGTGCACAGCATTCGCCTCTTGGCTGACCTCACGTGGGACGTAGTTCGTTAATTGACCTGTCGCAATCCCGGTGGCGTGCCGCCGAATCCACTGCGCAGAACGAGCTTTGGTTTTTGCACGGCTACGCGAGCAACGAAGATGATCTTTTTGGACTTGCGCGGCTCATTCCAGCGGACTGGAACGTGCGGTCACTGCAGGCCCCTCGTCCACTTCCCACGGGTGGTTACGCTTGGTACGACCTACATTTTGATGCCAACGGAGTGCGGCATGTAGACCCTGAGCAGGTGTGGTCAAGCCTCGATTCCCTCGCGGAACTGCTCGAGCAAAATCCAATTAAGCCCGTCATCCTGGGTTTTTCACAGGGCGGAATTCTCGCGAATGCCCTCGCCGCAACCCATCCGGAACTCATTCAAGGCTGCGCGGCAGTAGCGAGCTACTTTCCCAACGATTGGTTTGATTCCGCGTTGGAATGGAAGGCTCAAACAGACCTCCCTCACCTCGCGGTGGTTGGCGACGAAGACGGAGTGATTCCGACGACGCTGTCGGTTCCGAGCTACGAAACGGCCAACGCACGGGGAACGGGAATCGAAGTACAGCGCTTTCGAATGGGGCACGGAATCGCGCCCGACAGCTGGCAAGCTATTGCGCGCTGGCTTTCGAATTTTTAAGGGGTTCGGCCCAGCGGAACCACCCCCACACCGAAACCCCCGCCATCACGGCACTGTAGGCCGCATACACCCAAAGTCCGCGGTCTGCATAGAGCCATACGCCGATACCGTTCAAGGTGATCCAAATAATCCAGTTGAGTCGCTCGCGCTTGACTTGCCACCATGTTCCGAGGATTCCGCCGGCAAACATGATCCCGTCGGCGAGCGGACGTGGGTTGTCGGTGGCCGCATTCATGAGGTACGCCGTGGCCAGAGCCAGGCCCGCAGCCATGATGAAGTCGTTGGTGCGGCGGCCTACTGCAGGTTTAAACTCCGTCCGACCCCACCGGACCCAGCCGAATACGGCAAGCACGGCATAACCTAGGTTAAGTAGGGATTCCGCGTAAAGTTTGGCATCAAATAGGACGGCAACCCCCGCGAGGGTCCCTAAAAAGCCGAGGGGCCATGCCCAGCGCCTGCCGATGGCAAGACCCAGAGCATAGCCTCCGTTGAGTAGCGCCGAGGAAATTTCGAGCGCAAGCATAGATGATTAGCCTACGTGCTGGCGAACCAGGTCGGCCGCCTCTTGAAGCATGATCGCTGAGTAGACCTTCAGGCCGCTGTCCTCGATGAGCTTCTTGGCTTCAGCGGCGTTGGTTCCCTGCAGGCGTACAATGATGGGCACGGGAATTTCGCCGATCGAACGGTAGGCGTCCACGATGCCTTGAGCAACGCGGTCGCAGCGAACGATTCCGCCAAAAATATTCACGAGAATAGCCTTGACGTTCGAATCCTCAAGAATGATGCGGAATGCGGTCTCGACGCGCTGAGCATCGGCGGTTCCGCCCACGTCCAAGAAGTTGGCGGGGTTTCCACCGGCCATCTTAATGATGTCCATGGTGGCCATGGCGAGGCCAGCTCCGTTGACCATACAGCCCACATTGCCGTCGAGCTTCACGAAGTTCAAGCCCACTTCACCGGCGCGAACCTCAGTGGGATCCTCTTCACGGGTATCGCGCAGCGCAGCAAGATTGGGATGGCGAAACAAGGCATTGTCGTCAAGAACCACCTTGGCGTCGACGGCCATGATTTTGTCGTCGCTCGTCTTGAGTACGGGGTTGATCTCAAAAAGTGAAGCGTCGGCGCCCTGGTAGGCCTTGACCAGACTCTTTACAAAGGCAATCATTTCTTTGAA
>DMDX01000043.1:2480-2975 GCA_003451355.1 Cryomorphaceae bacterium | reverse complement strand
TCTTCAGCGATGAGTACCTGGTGAACTTTCTTGCCTTCGGCCGACGTTTGGGGCGTAACCAGCATCATACCGATGATCTGCTCGGCGCGCTCGCGAACCTCGTCCAGGTTCTTGGCGAGCTTTACACCACCGCCCTTACCGCGGCCACCGGCGTGGACTTGGGCCTTCACGACGTGCCAACCGGTACCGGTTTGCTCGGTCAATTGCTTCGCGGCTGCTACGGCCTCGTCGGGAGTTGCCGCGACGATTCCGCGTTGAATGCGCACCCCGTAGGAAGCGAGAATTTCTTTGCCTTGGTATTCGTGAAGGTTCATAGTCAAAAAATTTCTAGGGTTGCGAACGGTCGTGCCAAAAGTACGGCCCACGGGGCGGAATTCAGCCCTACTTTTGAGCCATGCCGCCACTTATTCTCGCAGAAAACATTACCAAAAGCTATGGGGACCTCCAGGTGCTCAAGGGGGTCGATTTCTCGCTTGAAGTACGTGAATTTGTGGC
>DMDX01000043.1:1642-2288 GCA_003451355.1 Cryomorphaceae bacterium | reverse complement strand
CTGGACCAGCCCGACAGCGGAACCCTATCCTTTCAAGGGAGCCCGTACCCGCGAAGCGGTTCCGCACTCGAACGCTTTCGAAACCAGAGTCTTGGGCTCGTGTTTCAGTTTCACCATCTGATGCCAGAGCTCACGGCACTTGAAAATATTTTGCTTCCCGCAGCCATTGCCGGAACCGCCAATGCCGAGGCCACGAACCGCGCACGCGCGATTGCCGAGCGGCTTGACGTGGCCCACCGACTCACCCACCGCCCTGACGAACTCAGTGGCGGAGAGCAGCAGCGAATTGCCATCGCTCGTGCGCTAATCAACCAACCTCAGGTTGTCTTGGCGGATGAACCGTCGGGAAACCTCGACCGCGAACGATCCGAGGAACTCTACCACCTGCTGGACGAAGCCCGCACCGAGTGGAATGTAGCTGTGGTCGTCGTGACGCACGCCGACGGGCTTGCCGCCCGAGCAGACCGCTGTCTGCACTTGCGCGACGGCCGATGGTAGCCGACCTTTTGCTGGAATGGGCCGACCGCATTGAGCATCCCGATTTTATTGCGCTCGACCCACTGTCGCTTCCACGGCGTTTTGCCGACGACCCTGCAAGTGCGGAACTCGTAGGATTTATGGCCGCCACCATTGCGTGGGGCAGCCG
>DMDX01000043.1:0-1452 GCA_003451355.1 Cryomorphaceae bacterium | reverse complement strand
CTTCCCTGGCGGCATCGGACCTTGATGGCTGAGGACGCACTCACCTTGCTGCAGGGGCTACAGCGCGGATTTCGCGAGAATGGATCGCTTGCCCCGTGGTTTGCACCCCTCCCCGGAGAGACCAGTTATGGCCCCGCCATCGACCGAGCGCGGACTGAGATTCTGGGCGTCCACATCCACAGCCGAACGGCCAAGCATTTTGCCAGTCCCGCTGCGGGTTCAGCGGCGAAACGCATTCATCTGTTTTTGCGGTGGATGGTTCGCCCTGCCACCCGAGGGGTGGACCTCGGAATTTGGTCGCACTTGCCCAAAAACATCTTGAGCTGCCCGCTCGACGTGCACACGGGGCGAGTGGCTCGCGGATTAGGCCTGCTTCACCGGACTTCGGACGACTCACGGGCAGTACACGAGCTGGACCTCGCACTTCGCCAAATTGATCCCGAAGACCCCGCGCGCTTGGACTTTGCGCTGTTTGGATTGGGACTCGAGGCCCACGAACTTTGGCAGAATGGCTAGTCTCGCCGAACGCATGCGCCCCAAGTCCTTGACGGAATACGTCGGGCAGACCCACATTGTGGGACCCAGGGGCGCATTACGCCCTGCGCTTGAGGCGGGTAGACTCCCCTCGCTCCTCTTGTGGGGTCCGCCGGGAGTCGGCAAAACAAGTTTGGCCCAACTCCTCGCACAGCATGTATCCCTGCCCTTTTCGACCCTCAGCGCAGTGTCGGCGGGCGTCAAAGATGTGCGCGACGAGATCGCACGTGCGGAATCCGACCGAATGTTTGCCCCCAACGGTCGGATGCTCTTTATCGATGAGATTCACCGTTTTAATAAAGGGCAGCAAGACGCCCTGCTCGGCGCGGTCGAGCGCGGAAGCATCACACTCGTCGGAGCTACCACTGAAAACCCAAGTTTCGAGGTCAACGCTGCACTCTTGTCGCGATGCCAACTGTTTGTACTTCAGTCGCTTTCGACCGAAGACCTCAAGGCTCTCGGCGAACGGGCAATGGCGAATGATTCAGAACTCAAGCAGTACGGAATCCAGCTCATCGAGTGGGACGCCCTAACTCCGCTGGGTGGCGGAGATGCCCGGCGCTTTCTCAACTTGCTGGAATCCTTAGCGTTGGCCGCACACCACGATGGCATTCACGACCTCACGGCAGAATGGATCGCAGAAAACGCTCCGCGTGCTGCAGTGCGCTACGACCGAGCCGGAGATATGCACTACGACATCGCCAGCGCGATGATCAAATCGATTCGCGGAAGCGACCCGCAGGCCGCGGTGTACTGGCTAGCCCGTATGATTTCGGGCGGTGAAAAGCCCGAATTCATTGCCCGTCGCCTCATCATTGCTGCAGCTGAGGACGTCGGACTGGCCCATCCCAATGCAATGGTCGTAGCCAACGCTTGTGCTCAGGCTGTAGAGCGCCTAGGTTTCCCTGAGGCGCGGAT
>DMDX01000116.1 GCA_003451355.1 Cryomorphaceae bacterium | reverse complement strand
GCGTAGAAGTATCCGAGCGCGTACTCGTTTTCGTTGCCTTCGCGGTAAATGTTTCCGACGATGGGCGCGGGGGGAGGGTCAAACAGGCCACCCACCTGTAGCGTTTGCTCGCGCAGCAAATTCAGGTAGCTAAATAGGCCCATGCTGATGCTGCCGAGCTCGACTTTGTACTTCACGCCGACGGAATCGGGTCCGGCAATCTGAATGGGTGGAATCGACGGAGGCGTTGGAAACACAAAGCCGTCATTGAAGTCGTCGTTGAACACCGTCAAGTCGAACGTTTGGTTCTGCAGCGTGTCGTTGCGAAACACTCGAACTCGGTAGTGGTCGCCACGACCCGGAGCCTCTGACCAGTGAATAAACACGTAGCGGCCTTCTTGCTGAAAGGGAGCACGCGGCAAATACTGCGAATAAATGGAATCGGCGTCGTTGCAGCGGTTCAGTGCTTCGGTGGCTGAGGTCCAGGTTCCGCTCGGGTAGCCCTCGCGCTCGGGAACCGTCACCGCCACGCGGTAGGAACGGCCCACTTCACCTTGAAAATCAGACAAGTAACGTCCATTGCTGCGGTGCGTCAAGGTGTCCACGGCGACGCCATCTTCAATCAGCACCACGAGCGCGTTGGTCACGGGCTCGTTCGGGTCGGTATTGAGGTAGGCCACGCTCCACTTCACGTCGACGCGGGCGGAATCGCGGTCGGTCACCCGTCCGTTGACAATCAGGCGGGTTTCGCCCTCGGGAAGCTCCACTTCGATAATGTCTTGGCAGGAGGTCAGCGCAATGACCGAGGTAGCAGTAAAAAAGGCAAGGCGGCGCATCAGAACGAGAAGTTGTAGGTGAAGAAGGGTACCGCAGAACCAAAAATGCTCAAGCGGTAGGCGTTGACGTTGGTCGGATTCTCAAAGTCGGCACGAAAGAAGATGCTGTAGGGGTTTCGGCGGCCGTAGGCGTTGTACACGCCAAAGTTCCAGCTCGCCCGCTTGCCAATACTGCGCGTGATCGACAGGTCGAGTCGGTGGGTAGAGGGGGTACGGGCTCCGTTGCGGTTCGTGTATACGGGGTAAAAAATCCCCTCGAACTCGCCGCGGGCGTCGGGGTAGGTGATGGGGCGTCCGGACTGGTAAATCCAGGTTCCGCCAAAGTCCCAGCGCTTGGTGGGCGAATATGTCAATACCACGCTGAGGTCGTGCAACTTGTCGTAGTTCGCGGGGTACCACTCGCCGTTGTTGATGCGGGTAATGCGGGTTGGTCCGTCGATCAGGCGTTCGGTACGGCTCAGCGTGTAGCCAATCCAGCCGGTGACTTTGCCGGTCTTTTTCTCGAGTAGAATTTCGGCCCCGTAGGCGCGTCCGGCTCCGGTGAGCAGCTCGGTTTCGATGTCGTCGGTAAAGACGAGGTCGGCTCCGTCGCGGTAGTCCACGAGGTTGCTGAATGTTTTCGCGTAGCCTTCGAGGGTCAGACGGATTCCGCTGTCCTCGCGAAAATTCTGAACCACACCCACGGCCACCTGGTCGACGGTGGCGGGATCGATATAGGTTCCGGCGGGGCGCCACACATTGACCGGAGTCGCAGTGGTGTTGTTCGAAATCAAGTGGATGTACTGGCGCGAGCGGTTGTAGCTCAACTTCACCGAAGCCTTCGGTCCCACCTCGTAGTTGAGGGCGAGGCGCGGTTCAAATCCGGCCAGTCCGGTAAACGTTTTAACCACATCGCCACGCGCAAACACCGTGGTGTCGACGATGCTGGTCGTAGTAGGGTAGCGCGAATCCGCATACGTGTAGACCGTCCGCGGACCCAAATTCGCAAATCCGCTGTAGCGCAGGCCGGCCGTGGCACTCAACCGCTCGGTCACCTTTATGTCGTCGCTGAAGTAGAGCGCTGATTCGTTCGCGTACTCCTTGCTCAGCGCGATGTCAAACGCACCCGTGATTTGGCCCGGCGAAAACACATAGTACGTGTTCTGCACGCCCCAGTCGAGCTTGTGGCGGGTCGACGCATAGTACGTCCAGCCCAAATTGGTCACGGTGTTTTGAATGCGCGAATCGAGTTTGAACGACGGAACCGCATCCTCAGGAGTCCCCAGCGAATACGTGTAGTCCGAGTACCGGCGGTGGCGTTAAAAAACAACTTGGAATTCACCGCGCGGTTCCAGCGCAGGGTAGAGGTCCAGTTGCCCCAGCCGAAGTCAAAGAGATCCTGGGCTCCGAACTGGTCGCGGCCGAAGTACATGCTGGCAAACACCCGGTCCTTCTCGCTCAGCTGCGCGTTCACCTTGGCGTTCACGTCGTAGAAGTAAATCGTGGTGTTTTGCAGCTCGAGGTTGCCCGTAAACGGCAAAAACAAATCAAAATAGGACCGACGGCCGCTCAGCATAAAGCTCGCCTTGCGCTTCACGAGCGGACCCTCGACGGTCAGGCGGCTGCTCAGCAGGCCGATTCCGCCTTGGGCGGCAAAGCGCTCGCTGTTGCCCTCCTTTTGGCGCACGTCCAGCACGCTCGAGAGGCGGCCACCGTAGTTCGAAGGCATTCCGCCCTTGTACAACGTGACGTCGCGTACCGCGTCCGCGTTGAAAATGCTAAAGAATCCGAACAGGTGCGACGACGAGTACACGGGGGCCTCGTCCAGCAAAATCAAGTTCTGGTCGGCATTGCCGCCGCGCACGTTGAATCCGCTCGACGCCTCGCCCACGGTGCTGACGCCTGGTAAAAGGGTGAGGGTGCGCACGATGTCGGTTTCGCCCAACAGCTGCGGAATCTTTTTGATCTCCTTGCTCGTCAGCGAACTCACCGACATCTCGGTCGTTTTCACGTTGTTGTTAAGCTTTTGGCTTTGCACCGACACTTCGCCCAGCTCAAACGACTGCTCATTCAAGCGAATCGTGAGCTTCACGTCCTCGCGGCCCGGCTTTACGGCCTGCTTGTAGGGCGAATAGCCGAGCAACTGTGCGGTTACGCTTCCGCCTTCGACCGGAACCGTTACGCTAAACATTCCGTAGGTGTTGGTGACGATGCTGGTTTTTTTGGTGGCGGATTCCCAGCTCACCACCACCCCTGGGAGCGATTCGCCGTTGGCGGCATCGACCACCGAACCGCTGATTACACGCGTTTGCGCGGCAAGGGCGAGCGGAAGCCCCAAGAGCACGAGAACAATTCGATTCACTGTTTGGTGGAGCGCGGTTTAGGGAGCGCCGCCCACCTAGGTCAAACACTGTGCCGTGGCAAAGGTTCCGCCACAATGTCTGATACGGCGAAATTCCGCCGTGATGCCGGCCCTGCGGCACGAATTGTGTACTTTCGGGCTCATGCTCGCCATTCTGCGCATTCCATTTATGAAACGCAACTTGAAATACACGATCCCCGCCCTCATTTTAGTGGCAGGGGCGGCCTTCGGATTCCGCTACGTACAGTCCGCCAATACCGAAAAAGAGTCGCTTGTGATGCGCCTTGTGGCCGAAGCCCTGCAGGGCGTGCACTACCAGCCACGCGCTATCGACGACTCGTTTAGCGAGGATGTGTTCAACGCCTACCTCGAGTTACTCGACGGCGAAAAGCGCTTTGTGTACCAGTCGGACTTCGACCGCCTGGCCAAGCACAAGCTCAAGCTCGACGACTATTTTACCAGCGGAGACCTTAGCTTTTTTGAAGAGTCTTCGTCGCTTTGGAAGCAGCGCCGCATCGAGGCTCGCCGCCGCTACACCCGCATTTTGGCCAAGCCCGTGGACCTCACCAAGGCCCGCAGCCTCGAGACCGAAGCCGAAAAGCGCGCGTACCCCAAGGATTCCGCCGCCATGGACGCCTTTTGGGCGGACTACCTCACGTCGCGTGTGCTCGACCGCCTCTACGACCGTGCCTACGAGAAAAAAGACAGCATCAACCCGGCGTTTTTGCCGGGTCACCCTGACTTTGCGGCCAACGAATCCGAGGCCCGATCCAAAGAACTCGAAATCCACAACGAGTGGTTTGACGGCCTCGACGAACTCGACCGCACCGACGACTTCAGCTACTACATCAACGCGTATGCGGCGGCCTTTGATCCGCACACCCAGTACTTTCCGCCCCAGCAGCAAGAGGCGTTTGAGATTGAAATGACCGGCCAGCTTGAGGGTATCGGAGCCCAGCTTCAGCAAGACGGTGAGTTCGTGACCATCGCAAGCATCGTCACCGGCAGCGCATGCTGGCGCCAGGGCGAACTTGAGGTGGGCGACAAGCTCCTCAAAGTTGCGCAGGGTGACGCCCAACCTGAAGACGTCGTCGGAATGCGCGTCAATAAAGTCGTCACCAAGGTGCGCGGCAAAAAGGGCACCGAGGTGCGCCTCACGGTCCGCAAAAAAGACGGAACCGAGAAGGTGATTCCCATCGTGCGCGACATCGTCGAAATGGAAGCCACATTTGCCCGCAGTGCAATGCTGGGCAACAACATCGGCTACATCCGCCTGCCTAAATTCTATGTCGACTTCTTTGACGAGAGCAACCGCGACTGCTCTGAAGACGTGCGCACCGAGCTCCGCGCCCTCAAGGCTGCCGGCGCCCGCGGAATCATTTTTGACCTTCGCGGCAACGGGGGCGGATCGCTTCCCGCCGCCGTCGGAATCGCCGGACACTTCATCGACAAAGGCCCCGTCGTTCAAGTCAAAACCCAAGGCCAGCGCGTCCGATCGTACGACGACCCCACCCCCGGCGTCGAGTGGGACGGCCCGCTCGTGGTGCTCGTTGACGAGTCGACCGCCTCGGCCTCTGAGATCGTCGCCGCTGCCCTGCAGGACTACGGTCGTGCCATCATCGTCGGAACCACCCAGACCTTCGGCAAAGGGACCGTCCAAAACATGATGGATTTTGATCGCGCCGCCGGCCCCTTCTACGCCAAGTACCAACCCCTGGGCGCGTTCAAACTCACCATTCAGAAGTACTACCGGGTCAATGGCGGAACCACCCAGCTCGACGGCGTGCGCAGCGATGTGGTGATTCCCGACGCCTTTCAGCACGTGGCCTACGGCGAACGCGAACTCGATTTTGCCCTGGCTGCTGACAAAATTCCCGCGGCAGCATACAAGCCCGTGGCAGAGAACTCCAAGCGCGCCCAAGCCGTGGCCGCTTCTCAGGCCCGAGTGAACACGAACCGGGAGTTCACGCGCATCAACGACTATTCGAACTACCTCCGCGAGCAAGAGAAGAACACGGGACTCCCCCTCAAGTGGGATGATTTTGTGGCCGACCGCCGCGCATCTGAAGAAGCAATCAAGCGCTTTGACCGCGAGGGAGCGCGCACCGATACCACTGTCGCTACGATGGTTACCCCCGGAAAGCCCGAAAAGGCCGAAGAGGACCGCCGCTGGCTGCGCGCGGTGCGCCGCGATCCGAGCATCGTCGAATCCATGCGCTTGCTGACTGACCTGCAATGACCCTAAAGGCCGTGCTGGCGGCGCTCTGGCGCCATCCGCTGGGCCGAACGGGGGCCCTCGTCCTCGGGGCATGGCTGCTCTTGGCCATCTTTGCCTACGCCTTTAGCGCGGACCCAGCGCCTTGGGCCAATACCATGAACCTGGCCGAAAGCGCCAAACCCATGGCCTACACCGCGGCCGACGGCACCACTCACTGGCTCGGAACCGACCGCTACGGCCGCGACCTCACCGGCCGCCTCCTGCTTGGCTCGCGCGTATCTCTTTCTGTGGGCTTCATCGCCGTCGGAATCGCCATGCTCGTCGGAATCCCCATCGGAGCCTGGGCCGGCTACTACGGTGGCCGTGTAGATGCTGCCCTCTCAGCCCTCATCCAAGTCTTCTGGAGCATTCCCTCCCTACTCATGGTCATGGCCCTCAGCTTTGTCCTTGGCAAAGGTTTTTGGCAAGTCTTCGTCGCCGTCGGACTCACCTCGTGGGTAGAGGTTGCCCGCCTCGTTCGGGGCCAAGTCATCGCCTGGAAGCCTGCGGAATTCGTCCAAGCCGCCCGCGTCCTTGGCTACCCCGACCGCCGCATCCTTTGGAAGCACATCATGCCCCAAACCATCGCACCACTCATCGTCCTGGCCGCCAGCCAATTCGCCAGCGCCATCCTCCTCGAGTCGGGCCTCTCTTTTCTCGGCCTCGGAGCCCAGCCCCCCATGCCCTCCTGGGGCGGCATGATCCGCGACCACTACGCATACCTCCTGACCGGCCAGGCGCACCTCGCACTCATCCCTGGACTGGCCCTCGCCACCCTGGTCCTTGCCTTTCAAATCCTCGGAACCGCCCTTCGCGACGTGCTCGACGTCCGCAAATAACCTCTTGGCAAGATTAGCGAGGTTGGCTCGTTGGCCGTTCTGTTACTTGTTCTTCGTTTCTTGTGCCCTATTCGCATTGAGATCAACAAGAAACCATGTATACCCGCACTCTATTCGGTTATAACCGGATTTTACTTTTTCTCTTGTG
>DMDX01000108.1:6038-8919 GCA_003451355.1 Cryomorphaceae bacterium | reverse complement strand
GAGCAGGGCGCGCAGCGCGTCCTCGTCGGCCGGTTCGCGCACGAGGTCGGCCTCGTCGAGCTCGATGGGGGCATCGGTCAAAATCGTGGCTAGCACCCGAGAAAGTCGGGCCATCTCGGCATGCTCGCGCACTCGCTCGCCCAGCTTGCCCTTGATCTCGTCGCCGTGGGCCAAGACGTTTTCGAGGGTTCCGTACTCAGCGAGGAGCTTGGCGGCGGTTTTCTCGCCGACTCCGGCGATTCCGGGAATGTTGTCGACCGCGTCGCCCATCAATCCCAGGATATCGATGACCTGATCCACCCGCTCAATGCCCCACTTTTCGCAGACCTCGGCGGGCCCCATCACTTCGGCGGGCTCGCCTCCGCGGGCCGGCTTGTACATCTTGACTCGGTCGGTGACAAGCTGCCCAAAATCCTTGTCCGGCGTCATCATGAACACCTCAAAGCCGGCCTTTTCGGCCTGGTGGGCCAAGGTTCCGATCACGTCGTCGGCCTCGTAACCCGGCACGCCCAGCGCCGGAATGCGCAATGCCCCCAATAGCTTTTGGATGTAGGGGACCGCAACCTTAATGCCTTCGGGCGTCTCGTCGCGGTTGGCCTTGTATTCTGAAAAAAGTTGCTCGCGCACCTCGGAACCGCCAATGTCAAACACCACCGCGAGGTGCGACGGCTTCTCTTTCTCGATCACGTCGAGCAGGGCGAGCAAAAACCCGTAGACGGCTGACGTGTCGAGGCCTTTGCTGGTCACCCGCGGGTTCCGCGCGAAAGCGAAGTAGGCGCGAAAGATGAGGGCGAAGGCGTCGAGCAGAAAGAGCTTTTTCATCAGCACAGGGTGTTAGCGGGCGGAATCCGAAAGGTACGAAGTCCGCCCAACCGAAGTCGGCGCGCAACCCCTACTTTTGCGTCATGCCCTATGCCCTGGTCGTCATTCCCACGTTCAACGAGCGCGAAAACATCGAGGCCATCGTCAAGGCCGTAATTGCGCTTCCGCAGGGTCTTGACGTGCTCGTCGTCGACGACAGTTCGCCCGACGGCACGGCGGATTTGGTGCGCAAGGTCCAAAAAAAGCATCCCGGCCGCATTCACCTGAACGAGCGCAAGGGCAAACTGGGCCTCGGAACCGCCTACATCCACGGATTCAAATGGGCCCTGAAGCACGACTACCAGTACGTGTTTGAAATGGATGCGGACTTTTCGCACGACCCCAAGGACCTGCCGCGCCTGCTCGAGGCCTGCGAGGTCTACGGAGCCGATCTGGCCATCGGGTCGCGCTACAGCAACGGCGTCAACGTGGTCAACTGGCCGATGAGCCGGGTGCTGCTGAGCTTTTTCGCGTCGAAGTACGTGCGCTTCATCACCGGAATGCCCATTCACGACACCACCGCCGGCTTCAAGTGCTACCGCCGGGCCGTGCTTGAGGCCATCGATTTCGAGAAAATTCGCTTTGTAGGCTATGCATTTCAGATCGAAATGAAGTTCCGCGCTTGGCGTAAAGGATTCAACCTCGCCGAGGTAGCCGTCATCTTCACCGACCGCAAGGCGGGGCAGAGCAAAATGTCGCGCGGAATCATACGCGAGGCGGTATTCGGGGTACTTTTGCTGAAGCTATCGAGCCTATTTGGCCGGTAATACTTCGCAATGTCCGACACCATACCTACCTACCTGATCAAAAACGCGCGCCTTGTCAACGAAGGCCGCAGCTACGAATCCGATGTGCTGCTTTCGGGCGGCCGAATTGAGCGGATCGACGACAGCATTTCGCCCAAAAACAATACAGTTCAGATTGTAGACGGCGGGGGCAAGCTTTTGATTCCAGGCGTGATCGACACGCAAGTGCACTTTCGCGAGCCCGGACTAACCCACAAGGCCGACCTGACGACCGAGTCGATGGCGGCGGTTGCCGGGGGCGTTACCTCGTACGTGGAGCAGCCCAATACGGTCCCGGCCGCGACCACCCTCGAGCTGCTCGAGGCCAAATTCGCCCGCGCCGCCGAAGTTTCGTGGGCCAACTACAGCTTTAGCCTCGGAGCCTCGAACACCAACCTCGAAGAGCTCAAGCGCGCCTCCAAGCGCGACGTGGCCGCGATCAAAATGTTCTTGGGCTCAAGCACCGGCGACCTGCTCGTCGACGATCCCGCTTCGGTCGAGCGAATTTTTCGCGAAGTCGACCACCAGCTCATCGCGCACTGCGAGGACGAGCCCACCATGCGCGCCAACCTCGAGCGCCTCATCGAAGAGCGCGGAGGCCGCGAGCAGCTCACCGCCGCCGACCACCCGCTGATTCGCAGCGAAGAAGCCTGCTACCTCTCGTCTTCTCGTGCAGTGGCTTTGGCGCGCGAGGCCGGAGCCCATTTTCACGTCTACCACGTGTCAACCGGCAAGGAACTCGACCTTTTTGACGCCGAGATTCCCTTGGCCGAGAAAAAAATCACCGCCGAAGCCTGCGTGCACCACCTGTGGTTCAGCGACGCCGACTACGCCGAGCTGGGCAACCGCATCAAGTGGAACCCCGCCGTCAAAACCGTCGCCGACCGCGACGCCCTGCGCGCCGCCCTTCTCGACGGACGCATCGACGTGGTGGCTACCGACCACGCGCCGCACACGCTCGAAGAGAAGCAGCGACTGTATGTGGACGCGCCCAGTGGCGGTCCGCTGATTCAAAACAGCTTGCCCGCGATGCTTGAGCTGGCGCGCCGCCTCGACATCGACTATGCCCGCATCATCGAACTGATGTGCCACCAGCCCGCCCAACTCTTTGGAATCCAAGAGCGCGGCTTTTTGCGCGAAGGCTACCACGCCGATATTGTCCTAGTGGACCCCCATCAACCCTACACTGTTCAGGCTGCCGACATGTTCAGCAAGTGCGGCTGGTCTCCATTCGA
>DMDX01000108.1:840-5834 GCA_003451355.1 Cryomorphaceae bacterium | reverse complement strand
GGCAACGTGGCTGAACCGGTGGCACCGCGCACCAAGCCTTCGGACCTGATTCCGGACGCCGAATTCACCCAGCTTTTGCTCGAAATGCACGTCATCGAGGGCGCCCGCGGCGGCGAACACCTGATGGGCGACAGCATCCCCGTGTGGGAGGTTTACGGCGGAACCTTTGACCGCTATGGCTACACGTCGGACCAAGTCGCACGCAGCTACGACTACTACCACGCCGACCCCAAGGGAATGGTGGCCCGCTACGAGGTCATCATGGACAGCCTAAAGGCCCGCACCCACCAACTCAGTCGACCGCTCGAACCGTGAGCCAGCTCCCGTTTGTGCACCCCGAGTTCGAGCGCATCGCCCTCGCCCTCTTTCGCTACCAGGCGGCCCACAACCCCGTCTACGCCGAATGGGTCCGCCTTCAGGGCTGGGATACCGCCCGCATTGAGGCGGTGAGTTCGCTGGACGAGGTTCCGTTTTTGCCGATTGAAGCGTTTAAAACGCGTGAAGTGCGCACCGGAACCTGGGAGCCCGAAGCCACCTTCACTTCGTCGGGAACTACCGGCCAAACGCCCTCGCGCCACGACGTTGCGCGGCTCGAGGCCTACCTGCGCAACGCCGAAGCCGGATTCGCCTACTTCTACGGCGCTCCGAGCAACTATGCATGGCTCTGCCTGCTCCCGAGCTACCTCGAGCGCGAGGGATCGTCGCTCGTGGCCATGGCCCAGCACTTTGTGCAGCAGTCACCCGCCGGCGAGAGCGGATTCTTTCTCAAGGGCCTGGACGAACTGCGGTTTCGCCTCGAAACCCTCGAGGCCAACGGCGTGCCCACCGTCATTTTGGGCGTCACCTTCGCGCTGCTCGACTGGGCTGAGTCGCTGCCCAAGCCCATGCCTCTGAAGCACAGCATTATCATGGAAACCGGCGGCATGAAAGGCCGCCGCGTCGAGCCCAGCCGGGCCGAGGTGCACCACACGCTTCAACATGCCTTTGGGCTCGACCGCATCCACAGCGAGTACGGCATGACCGAGCTGCTGTCGCAGGCCTACTCCCAGGGCGAAGGGCGCTTTCGCTGCCCGCCCAGCATGCGCGTGATTCCGCGCGACCTTGAGGCGCCGCGCCTGCAGGCTCCGCTTGAATCGCGCTGCGGAATCAACATCGTCGACCTCGCCAACGCCGATTCGTGCGCCTTCATCGCGACCGAAGACGCTGGCCGAGTTTTTGCCGACGGAAGCTTTGAAGTCCTCGGACGCCTCGAGGGCGCCGAACTTCGCGGATGCAGTTTAATGGCCCTATGATGAAAAACTTCCTTCTTTTTGCCCTTCTGGTGGCCGCCTTTGGCGGTTCCGCGCAACGGATTCACGGCTACGCCAAGGCCAAAATCGCCGGCCAAGAGGCCTTTCAGCTCAACGACTCGACCCAAGTGTTTGCCGAGCGCACCGAGCGCGGATTCACCGTGCGCAAGCGCGTGTGGGTCGCCAACTCCTCGCTTTCGGGCGGAGTAATTATGCCCGGTTCGTCGCTCTACAACGAGCGCGGCGAGGTCATCGGGCAAACGCTGGGGGCCGACGTCCCGCTGACAGGGGCACAGCCCGCCACCGAACGCAAGCTGCGCAAGTACCAGGTCGGAACCGTCGAAGGCGAGGTCCGCGCCACCGCGCTGCAGGCAGGTTCGTGGCCCGAAGAGGCACTCGCCGACCTGCTCAACGCCAAGCGAAGCCGCCCGTTTTGGGAGGACGCCGAGGTGTTTTTTAAGGACTACGGATTTGCCGAAATCGAGGCCAATGACTTGCCCGAGGCCCTCGCTGAGGGCGGCTACAAGGCCTTCATCCTCATGCGCCGTGACGCAAGCAACCAAGCCAGTGCACGCTTTCGCATCCTTGTGGTGACCCGCGGCGAGTCGGCGGTGCAGAGCATCGTGCTCGAGGGCGGTCCCATCGAGCTTCCCAAGTTCAAGCTGACCGAAACCACCAGCGTCGGAACCGTCATGCACGCCCAAAAGCCTACGCCCGCCTTCAAAGAGGCGCTCGAGGAACTGGCGTACCGCAACATTCCGTTGGAGTAGCGGCCGAAGGCCGCGAGCTAGCAACTAGTTACTGGTTGCAACGACCAGCGCGTAGTTGCGCTTACCCTTTTGAACCACCAAGTAGCGCCCGGCGATCAGGTCGGCGTCAGTCACGGTTTGGTCGGGTTCGGCGCGGTGCTTGTTGAGCGACACGCCTCCGGCCGCGAGAAGTTTTTTGGCCTCTCCGCGCGACGGGAACAGGGTCGTGTCGGATGCGATGACGTCGAGGATTCCGAGACCGCCAGCGAGGGCGTCGCGCGAAATCGTCATTTGCGGAACCCCACTAAACACGTCAAGCAGTGTGGCCTCGTCGAGGCTGCGCAGGGCGTCGGCGGTGGCTCCGCCAAAGAGAATGTCGCTGGCCACCAGGGCTTGGTTGAGGGCCGCGTCGCCGTGTACCCGGGCCGTGATGTCAGCGGCAAGCGCCTTCTGAAGGGCGCGCTGGTGCGGAGCCTGCGCATGCTCGGCCTCGAGGGCCTCAATTTCTTCGCGGCCTTTTAGCGTAAAAATCCGAATGTAGTTGCCGGCGTCTGCGTCGGCCGCGTTGAGCCAAAACTGGTAAAACTGGTAAGGCGACGTGCGCTTGGGGTCGAGCCAGACGTTGCCGCCTTCGGTCTTGCCGAACTTGGTTCCGTCGGCCTTTTTAATCAGCGGCGTGGTCAGTGCGAAGGCCTCGCCCCCGCCCATGCGGCGAATCAGCTCGGTTCCGGTGGTGATGTTGCCCCACTGGTCGCTTCCGCCCATTTGAAGGCGGATTCCGTGGTGCTTCCACAGGTAGTAAAAGTCGTAGCCCTGAATGAGTTGGTAGCTGAACTCGGTGTAGCTGATACCCGACTCCTGGCGACTTTTGACGGAATCCTTGGCGAGCATGTAGTTGACCGTGATGTGCTTGCCCACGTCGCGAATGAACTCCAAGAAGCCCATCTCTTTGAACCAGTCGTAGTTGTTGACGATTCGGGCTCCGTTCGGGCCGCCAAAGTCGAGGAACTTCTCAAGCTGGTCGCGCTGGCACGAGAGGTTGTGCTGCAGGGTGTCCATGTCGAGCAGCTGGCGCTCGGCCGACTTGAACGAGGGATCGCCGACCATACCGGTGGCTCCGCCCACGAGGGCGTAGGGCTGGTGGCCCGCCCGCTGAAAGTGCACGAGCATCATAACCTGCACGAGGTTGCCCACGCCGAGCGAATCCGCGGTGGGGTCAAAGCCGATGTAGGCCTTTTGCGGACCGGAATTCAAAAATTCTTCGGTTCCCGGCATGCTGTCGTGCAGCATGCGCCGCCAGCGGAGTTCTTCTACAAACGCAGTCATGCGGCAAAGTTAGGGCGTCCCCGCCGCCGCGCTACCTTTGGATCATGATCTTAGTGAGCGGAGCCTCAGGCATGCTGGGCAGCCAAATCGCGCTGGCACTTCTTGACGCCGGAATGGGGCCCGTCCGCGGGCTGTACCGTTCGAAGGCATCGCTGGATTCCGCGCGCCAAAGCTGGGAATTTCAAGGATTCGGAGCCCGTTGGGACGAGGTAGATTGGTTCCGCGCCGACCTCGAAGACCCCACCGACGTCGAGGCCGCCCTCGAGGGCGCCGACTACGCCGTGCACGCGGCGGCCTTGGTGTCCTTTCGCAAAAAAGACGAGCACCTCATGCTGCGCGGCACCCCGATGCTCGCCGAACACATGGTTAACGCTGCCCTGCACCACGGTCTCAAAGGCTTGGTCCACATTTCGTCGGTAGCGGTCCTGCAGGGTACCGAAGTGCCCCTCGACGAGTCCGCCGACCCCCAACGCAAAGGCCTCAACGCCTATGCCCGCAGCAAGTTCGATGCCGAAATGCAGGTGCGCAGAAGCGAGGTTGAGGGCCTTAACGTACTGATTTTGAATCCATCGGTGATTCTCGGCCTGCCGTTTTGGGCCGACGGAAGCAGCCGCCTTGTGCGCAGCGCCGCCAAGGGACTCCCCGCTATTCCCAGCGGAAGCACCGGCTGGGTCGACGTGCGCGACGTGGCAGCTGCGGTGGTACACGGCCTGCGCCAGCCCGCGTGGGGCGAGCGCTACATTTTAAATGGCAGCAACCAAACGTTTGAAGCATTTTATGGCGGAATCGCCGACCGACTCGGCACGCGCCGCGCGCCCGTGCTGCACGCGCGATGGCCTTACGAGCTGGCATGGCGTCTACTCGCCTTAATTGAGGCCCTCGGCGGACCCACCGCCCAGCTGACCAAAGACAGCGTCCGCGCCGCAACCAACAAGGGCGGATACCGCAACGACAAGGCGCGCAATTGGGGCATCGCCTTTCGGCCCTTTGACGCAACCCTCGACTGGATTACTTCGGCGTGGAAGTGATTCCGTTCACCCACCTCAGGGAGTGGCTGAGCACCGCCGAGGCTGACGCCCTGCTCGCCACGCTCGAAGCCCGAAGCGACTGGACCCAAGGGCGGATTCGCATGTTTGGCCGCGAAGTTCCCGAACCGCGACTCACCTTTTTTGAGGGCGACCCCAGCGTGCGCTACACCTATGCCCACCGCCCGCTTGAGGGCCGCGGATGGAGCCCCGAACTCGAGGCCCTGCGCGACTGCTTCGAGCGCGAATTCGGAATCCGAACCAACACCGTGCTGGCCAACCTCTACCGCGACGGACGCGATTCGATGGGCTGGCACCGCGACCACGAACCCGAGCTCGGACCCGACCCCCACGTGGTGAGCCTCAGCCTCGGAGCCACCCGAGATTTTGACGTGCGCCGCGACGCCG
The DNA here is from genome assembly GCA_003451355.1 of Cryomorphaceae bacterium. Taxonomy (GTDB): domain Bacteria; phylum Bacteroidota; class Bacteroidia; order Flavobacteriales; family Schleiferiaceae; genus TMED14. The sequence goes on along the minus strand of DMDX01000108.1, from coordinate 1,037 downwards.
ACCGGTGGACCCAACGCTTCGCGCTGGGCCACGGCGACCTCATGCTTATGGGTACAGAAAGTCAAACAAAATGGACCCACTCGATCCCGAAGCGACTAAAAATCAAAAAATTACGCTTAAATTTGACGTTTAGACAAGTAATTTGTTGACGTTTTGCGCCAAAGTGGTTTTTGTAGGATCAACCTTAAGTCCGACCT
>DMDX01000108.1:0-533 GCA_003451355.1 Cryomorphaceae bacterium | reverse complement strand
TTGGTTGAATCCGATTCCGCCTTTGACCAAAAAAGCCTGCGCATCATTGCCAACTTGGCCCACGCCGAATGGGACAGCATCGCGGCCGTGGCCAACGACTCGCTGTTTGCGGCGGTCGCTGAAACTCCGTATGCAGCCCGACTTGAGGGCCTCGCCCAGCTCGAAGCCTGGCGGACCGCACTCGGCGAGGTAACCTACGAAGCCTTCAACGTGCGGGGAGCCTACAACCAAGGTTCCCAATCGCACGTAGCGTATGTGTTCAGCCGCTGGAAGACGTCCCAACTCAACGACAACGACCAGTTTATGATTTTTACCGTCGCGTGGAGCCCGCAGGGAAAACTCACCGGAATCGCCATGTTCAACACCGGTTGGCCCCGCGACAGTATACGGCCCATTCGCCCTACACGGCGCCCGGAGCAGTTTCACTTTTATTCGGCGACGCGCATTGGTTCGGATTCCGCCGCCAAAAAAGCAATGGATTTTACCGAAGCCATTTACCGAAACGTGCTTCGCCCCCAGCAAGCGCTGCTCGC
>DMDX01000042.1:2858-10974 GCA_003451355.1 Cryomorphaceae bacterium | reverse complement strand
GTTGGGCAAATCCACAAAAAGTTAACGACTACTTCACCGGCGACCGGTTGCTTTTTTTTACTTATGACCCTCAACTTACTACAATGACTGCTCGTACTATCCTCAATCTGCGTGTCGTGCTCGGCGCCGTGGCTCTATTGATCGGATTCCGTGTTTACCGAATCATCATGGAACCCATTGAATTTCAAGGCATCAAAGACAAGCGATACGCTGCCGTCACCACTCAACTCGAGCAGTTGCGCGAAGCCCAACTCGCATTCAAAAACGAATACGGCATGTACGCCACTGAAGTAGCTTCGTTAGTTGACTTTGTCTCGAACGCCCAAGTAACCATTGTGGAGCGCAAGGATTCTTCGTTCATGAAGTACAACAAGGTGTACCAAACCGACATGCTGAAGGACACCATTATTTACCGCGTCATTGGCAGCGCCTCAGCAATAACGAAGCTTCGCAACCAACGCGAAGACCTCTTTCCTGAAGACTTTGATGCCGCGTCACTGCTATCTGTGAAGTACAGCCAAGATTCCACCTTTAAAATGGGTACTGCAGTTTTGGTTAAAAACGGAATCAAGGTTCCGGTATTTGAAATCAAGGCGAGTAACCGCGCAATTTTCGGTGACGTGTACGACCAGTACAAGTCCTACATTAAGCGTTTGCGCACCCAAGACTTGATTGTCGGTTCGCTGACAGAGCCGACGTTGAGCGGCAACTGGAAGTAATCCATTGAGCACGGGCGTCTGGCACGAACCTACGAGCGGCCTTAAGTGGCATGCGGAGGAATTCTGCATGCTCGTCCCGAAATCCTGGACTGAATCCAACTGGCGCCCCTTAGACCCACAAGGCACCCAGTGGTTCCGCAGTCCACTCGACGCAACCTACCACCTCGTATACCGATTTAGCGACGGAGCAGACGCCTCGCAGTCACTCAGCTTGTTCAACCTTCGCAGGTGGCTTCAAAGTGACCCAAAAGGTCGCCTAATCCGTGTTCAGTACTGGGGCAACCGCCTTGAAATTGCCGCACTGGACGGAACCAAAATCAAGTTCCACTCTGTGCAGCACGCCACGGAGCCCGAAGACGTCGCCTACCACATCCTGCTCTGCTTCGACCAACTGGACTGGAGCGGAACTTCGGTACCCTTGTTCTGGGAGGGTGTCGACGCAACGGCCGTTCGGCACTGGACGCGCCACTTTATCACCCACTGGCACGAGCGGTCTTTGGACGGAATCTTACACCCCCACTGATGCGCATTATTCGCGGCAGCCACCGAGGAAAAATTCTTCGCGCACCCTCCAAACTTCCGGTTCGTCCGACCACAGACATGGCCAAAGAAGGCCTATTCAACATTCTCGAAAACCATATTGACTTTGCGGACCTTCGTGCGCTTGACCTCTTTGCCGGCACTGGAAACCTAAGCTTCGAGCTCGCCAGCCGCGGTTGCCCTGACGTGACTGCCGTCGACAACTTTCGCGAATGCACCCGCTTCATTATCAAAACCTCTGAAATGCTCCAATTTCCAATTCGGGCAGTGACTGAGGATGCACTTCGATTTGTGCAAAAAAATCCGGCCAAATGGGACCTCATTTTGGCAGACCCACCCTACGATTTTGACGGCCATCTAGCCATTGTCGAATCAGCGCTCACTCGACTATCTGAAGACGGAATCTTGGTCCTCGAACACGGCTCCAACACCGACCTTTCGGCACTACCGGAATTCCACGAACTCCGCCGCTACGGTAGCGTACACTTCAGCTTCTTTCGAGCCCAGTAATCCAGGCACGCACCGCCCTGCTGCGGTGGCTGATCGCCACCTTCTCTTCAGGGAGCATTTCAGCGAACGTCCTGCCGTCTCCATCATTCGGAATAAAAATCCGGTCGTAGCCAAAACCGTACTCACCGCGTTCGTCGTCGGCTATTCGGCCGTATACAATCCCATCAAAGAGCTGAATTCCCTGATCCGTGGCCCACGCCAGCACCGTACGGAACCTCGCAGCCCGATCGGTGGCGCCGACTAGGTTTGCCAAGAGCAGGGATCGGTTCGCTTGATCAGACCGCTCAGGCCCCGCGTACATCGCACTGTACACGCCGGGAGCGCCATCAAGCACTGTCACCTCTAAACCGCTGTCGTCCGCAAGCGACGAAATTCCGCAGTAATCCCATAAAAACTTCGCCTTTTGCGCAGCGTTCTCTTCAAGGGTAGACCCTGTTTCAGGAAGTTCTCCGCGAATTCCCGCATCAAAGGCCGTTTGAACCTCCCAACCTTCGGGAAGCACGGACCTCAACTCTTCGAGCTTATGAGCATTTTGGGTGGCTAAAATGATCTTATTCACTGATTCGTCGTGAGGATTCGGTCGTTATGGCTGTCGCTTCGCAAGACTTCAGGAACAGATGCCCGAATGATCCGGGCCAATGCCTCAACCATGCCCAAGCGACGGTGCCCGGGCAATGCCAGCAGGGCAATGTGGCGCACTGGGCGAGGTTCCGCAATCGGCTTAATCCGCTTTTGGCGAACCGCTGAAAGTTCCGAAATGGCCAACTGCGGAAGCAGCGTCATACCCAAGCCCTCATCCGCCAAGCGGACCAATGTCTCGAACTGCCCCACGAGCAACTCAATGCGCTCATTGGGTCGGTCGGTTCCGCACAGCTGCAGAGCCTGATCCCTAAAGCAATGCCCCTCGGGGAGCAAGAGAATCCGCTCCGACTTCAACTCGCCTGACGTTAAAAACAAATCCTTGGACTTTGGGTGGCCTTCAGGCAAGTAGGCCAAAAGTGGTTCGCGGTACAGCGATTCCGACACAAAATGGGTCGCGGCAATCGGAACCGCCAAAATCGCTGCATCCAACTGGTCGGCATCGAGTTTTTCCACCAATTGTTCCGTAGTCGCCTCCTCAATTTGCACACTCAGCCGCGGAAATCGCTTGAGCAACTCCGGCGCAAAACGCGGAACCAAATACGGCGCTACCGTCGGAATCACCCCCAAACGAAGCTGGCCCTCAAGGGGCTTGTGAAAGTGCTGGCTCACCTCCACCAAACTCTGGGCAGACTGGATTGTTTTGCGGGCGTGAAGCAGGACCTGCTCGCCGAGCTGGGTCAGGCGGATTGGCTGACTTCGTCGATCCACCAAATCCCCTTGAAGCTCTTCTTCAAGCTTCTGAATCTGTGCAGAAAGGGTCGGTTGCGAGACACCGCACGACTTTGCTGCCCTTCCAAAATGCTGGAACTCAGCCAGCGCTTCAAAATACTGTAGTTGAATTAACGTAATGGCCATGGGATATTCCAGCGTTCCCAGCTAAGGTACGGCGTGTTTTCAGCCCCAAACCCCTGGTAGAACCGGGCCAAACCTGGGGCCTTAGAGCCTTCAAAATCAAAGATCTTCCACCGGCCTACGGCCATGGTGATGAACTCGTTGACCAACCACGTCATCGAATTCCGCTCTCTTCCCTCTGGGGTCACCGCCGAAAACAGCAGGACCGCCCGGTCGCCACTAAAGGCAATAAACATTCCGGCTAGCCACTGGTTTCCCTCGCCGATTGCTGCCCAGACCGCTCCACGGCCCTGGTGTAGCATGTGGTACATCGCAGACTTCATGGCCCGCTCGTACCCCTTTGGAATTTGGTACTTTTCACCTTGATTGTGAACAAAATAGGTCCACAACTCGTCGGGATTGCTGTGCTCCCAAAGCTGGTTACCCTTGGCCTTAGAAAGGTTTCGTCGGGTCTGTGACGAAAATCCACTAAATACCTGCTCGTAGCTCGAATCCAAATTCAATTCATAGTTCGGCATCTCCTGCCATCGCTCCCAACCGCCCTTGCGCCAGTGCCATGAGGTGGGCTCAGGCCAATCACCGGGCTTAGTCAACTTCAAACGGAGCCGTGCATAACGCGGCAGTGCGTCCAGCGCCTTGCGCACCTCACGTGCCTCATTCGCCCTCGATCCCAAGGGACCCAAACGCTGCGCTCCGAGCGGGCAAAAAGCTTGCTTGAATCCAAATGCGCTCCTGCCGTATGCAAACGGAAGCACCACTTCATCCGAAACCACACTGGCCCACTCCACCCCCAACGCATCCAAATAATTGAGGTGGTCGTAGGGAAATCGGTCGGGACGAAGCGACCACATGGCGCGCCAATCCTCTGGATTTGGGTTGTGTTCTAGGCGAAAAATCATGCTTTACTCCATTCGATAAGCCAGAGGTTCATACCTTCTCTCCAGGCCCTAAAATCTTTTCCGGATCGCTCTACCTCAGGCCGCGGACCAAAAATCCTCCAATGCGTGCCGACGCGCAAAGGAGCGCCCACCGACCACGCTGCCGCCTGAAGCGCATGAAGCGAATCTGCAATTTCACGCGGACTCATTCCGAGAAAGTTCTGGTCCATAGCAGCCACCGGCAGCTGCTGCACCCCGGCACAGGGAACGGCACTCGCCCAACCCGAACGAAATCCAGGAACGTCGGCAAACTCGAGCGACCAATCCTCTACTACTCCCAAGGATTCGAGCGAACAAAGCAGTTGCTCGGTGCCGGCATTACGCAAAAAATGGCTCCGCTGCCGCACTACGGGTCGATCAAGAATGGATTCAAGTTCAGCCAACTCTTGGCGGTAGCCTTGGGCTCGATCGTGGCTTCCGTACGAGAGGTGTGCCCCTACATCAAACCGCACCAACAACGTTCGAAGTGCTTCGCGAACCACCGAACTCTTGGGTACGACACCACGATCAAATGGGCCGCGTTCCGCGGCCAACAGGGCAAAAAACTGAAGCTCAAGTTGCGGAAACCTTCGGGCCAATTCCGTCCAGAATACCAAGCTGTAAAAGGGGTCAGGCCCGAATACGCGGGTGCGTAGTTCGCCGAACTCGCCCCGAATGAGATCCGAAAGAAATCCGCCAACCGCAGACTTAAGTCCGCGGCCATTGTAGGCAAACAGATGGTCAATATCCACCACAAGCACAGGGGCGGGCCTCGCCATGTCAGGTAGAGAAATCTCCATGGAGGCAGCCCATTCGCGAGCCTTCACTTCGGCCTCAGGGAGCAGCAAATCGCGCTGGGCATCCCGACCGATCGGCCGAGCGTGCTGGTCTTTTGGGAGGGTTTCCTCCCAAACCCACGTGCGCCAAAAAATCCAAGCCGCGTGATCTGATGACGGTGGCTCAGCACTACTCTGCTGATCCAGCCATCCGGAATCGTTCCAGCACACCGCATCATCCTCAGGACCAAATGCCACAGAAATGTTCCACGCGGACTGCAAGAGCGCGGCAAGTCGCCGGTGGCGCTCGTTGGGCTGCGGGTGGTAGAGGACGATCATGATTGACTAAGATCCCAAAGTCCCTGTGCCAGCGACGTTGCCATCGCATCTGCCGCACATCCGTTACCATAGAGCATTGGCGGCTCTGAATGGCCTATTTGTGCCCAATTTCGCAATTGAGCCCTAATGGCCCCCTCTAGATCGGGAGAATCCGGTGAAATAAGCACGGTCCACCCTGCATCCACTAACTCCGTCCACTCCGTCTCGTCGCGCAGCACGATGGCTCTGCGGCCCGCAAAAAACGCTTCCTTTTGAAGTCCGCCTGAATCCGTGATCACAAATTGGGCACGGTACAGCGCATCCACGATCTCGGGCCGGCTCAGCGGGGCACAATCCGCCACCCGAACACTCTGCAGCCCCGCGGCACGATGCCTCGGATGCCTCGGCCAGAGCACGTCAAAATCGCCCACCAAGCCATCCAAGGCCGCTTCAATCCGGCGAATCCGTTCGGGCTCGTCCACATTCGTATTGCGGTGAATCGTGACCAGCACTGAAGCGCGCTGTGCCTCAGCCAACGGAAGCTTCGGGAAGGCATCGAACATCAAATCACCCGTATTCACGACCCAAGGAGCACCTCGATCAAGGTCTTCGCTCCGAATGTGGTCCATGGCTACCTCGGTGGGCGCCCACAGCCACAGGGCCCTGTGGTCAACCCATACGCGGTTTCGCTCTTCGGGCATCGCATCGTTAAAGCTGCGAAGCCCAGCCTCTGCGTGAGCAAACGGAATACCCAACTCCAGCGCGGCTTGCGCCCCAAGTACCGTGGAATCGGTATCTCCGTACACCACAACCGCATGCACACGTGCCTCACGAAGTGCCGCTACAAGCGCACTTAGGTCAGTATTTCGCTCATTCCAAATGCCGTGGTAGTCCGGGGCAAAACCGAGCTCGTCCCAGAACGACGCGTTCATTTGGCTGTCGTAGTGCTGGCCGGTATGCGCTACCCAATTGACCCCACCCAAGCGTTCAATGGCCACGACCAACGGCTTGAGTTTGACAAACTGCGGTCGGGCACCCACGATGTGGGCGATGCGGTACGAGCTTAAGTTCCGGGCATCCATCCTCTATCCGCAAAACTAACGTATTGGTTCTGCCCGATGATCAAATGGTCCAAACATGTGAGCTCAAGAATTCGCGCACCCTCTACGAGGCGCTGAGTGAGCCTCCGATCCTCTTCCGAGGGCTCCAGTCGTCCGCTGGGGTGATTGTGCGCTACAACGAGCGCAGGGGTCTTCAGCGCCAATGCTCGCTGGTACACCACACGCACGTCTGCAGCCGTGGCGGTCCACCCACCTTTACCTACGCACTCATAGTGAACTACCTTATTTGCCCGATTGAGGTAAACTACCCAAAACTGCTCGTGGTCCAACGCCGCCATACTCGGATGAAGCAAGTGAAACACGTCACTTGAACCCCGAACTACCTTAGCATCACCGGCACGAGCATCACCTGCCGCACGACGGCCCAACTCAAACGCTGCAGCCACAGCCGCCGCTTTTGCTAACCCAACTCCACCAAGCCCTTGTAGGGCAATCACATCTGCTGCTGCCAGTCGGTCCAGCGACCCCCCGTAGGAATCGAGCATCGACCGCGCCAGATCGACGGCAGAATGGGTGCGGGTTCCGGAACGCAAAATGAGCGCAAGGCACTCTGATGTCGCCATCCCTCGGATTCCGTGTGCGAGGGCGCGCTCTCTAGGTCGATCCTCTTCGGTCCACAAGCGAATGGACCGGTTGGCTGATTCGTGATTCATAGGGCAAACTTCCCACCGGCCGCACCGGACAGTCGTCCCCTAAACGTATGTACGCATTTACCGTGGGGTATCAACAAAAAAACCGCCCCATTCGGGGCGGTTCCAAAAAACCAATCTCGGCGTAAAGCTTACGCCAAACCGTTTACATGCTTCGCAAGACTTGACTTCAAATTGGAAGCCTTATTCTTGTGAATGATGTTGCGCTTTGCAAGCTTATCGAGCATTGAGGCAACCAACGGAAGCTGGATGGCAGCTGCCGCGGCATCAGTTACTGAACGAAGTGCACGAATCGCATTGCGCGTGGACTTGTGGAAGTATTTGTTATGAATACGCTTGGCCTGGATTTGGCGGATGCGCTTCAACGCAGATTTATGATTAGCCATATGACTATTTTTTAATGTTTCGTGACCCGTACGGGATTTGAACCCGTGATCTTCTCCGTGAAAGGGAGATGTCCTGAACCGCTAGACGAACGGGCCCTATGTTTTGGGAGCGCAAAGATATAAAATTCGACGCATACGAACAACTCCTAATTTAGAATTAGCGTCCCTCAGGTCGAAACCCCAATCGTTTGCCTGTACGCTGCCGAAGTTCCTCACGAATACCCTCAAGGGCCAGCACCGAGACTTCTTGCACTGCCTGAAATGGTGCAGCCTGCAAATCAAAGTCCATTGCAGTGACCATCAGGCGGTAAAGCCAAATGCGCAAGTCGTCCGCACACACTTCTGCTTGCATCAAGGGCAAGTTCAAGGGACCCAAACCCTCTGCAAAATGGTGTCCCTCACCGTTGATAAAAAATCTACTCATCAGCGTGCCAACATCGTTTAATCGACGCATTCGAAAGGAATCAGACAGAAAATTGTAGACGTGAATCAAGCCAAAGTAGGCGCGGTTTGAATTTGACTTGACGTAGTCTGAATCAAGTACTGAATGCCCATCCGGAAGCAAAAACGCGTTCGTATGAACCTGAAAAACCAGCGAATCACCCGAAAACCGCAACTCAAACTCAAATTCGCCTCGATCGACAAACTCCACAACGACCGAACGGTCGATTCCGACCATTTTGCT
>DMDX01000042.1:2394-2515 GCA_003451355.1 Cryomorphaceae bacterium | reverse complement strand
GTAGCCAGCGTCTGCAGGATTAATTCGGGATTGGCGTCAGTCTTCATACTAATAGGCTCGGGCAAATAAAACGCGCTGCTTGGACGGGGCGCCGGTGAGGACGCACACACCGTCCTCGAGC
>DMDX01000042.1:1159-2136 GCA_003451355.1 Cryomorphaceae bacterium | reverse complement strand
TCGGTCTCGGGCGTACCGTCCCAGTGCGCAGAAACGAAACCGCCGGCATCGAGGGCCGACTCAAATTCCGCCCAAGAATCAACGACGTGCATGTTCGCCTCGCGGTACGCGAGCGCACGGTCGTACATCGCCTGCTGAATCTCGGCCAAACGACCGGGAACAGAAGCTGCTAAACCCTCCACAGGCACCGTCTCTTTGGTTAGCGTGTCGCGACGAGCAAGCTCCACTACCCCATTAGCAAGGTCGCGTGGGCCGATTGCCACACGCAGCGGAACCCCTTTGAGTTCGTACTCGTTAAACTTCCAACCGGGCTTGTAGGTGTCGCGGTCGTCGTACTTCACGCGGACGCCTTGGGCGCGCAAATCCGCCACCAACTGCTTTGCCACCACAGATACTGCGTCCAGCTCTTCTTCGCCGCGGTAAATCGGAACAATGACCACCTGAATCGGAGCCAACTTCGGAGGCAGCACCAGTCCGTTATCGTCAGAGTGCGTCATCACCAAGGCCCCCATCAGGCGGGTCGAAACACCCCACGACGTAGCCCACACGTGCTTTACTTCGCCGTCGCGGTCCTGAAACTTCACGTCAAAGGCCTTGGCAAAGTTTTGTCCCAAAAAGTGCGAAGTTCCGGCCTGGAGCGCCTTGCCGTCCTGCATCAATGCCTCGATGCAGTAGGTCTCGAGGGCACCCGCAAACCGCTCGTTCGCCGTCTTTACGCCGCGAACCACCGGAATCGCCAGCACATTTTCCGCAAATTCGGTATACACGTCGAGCATTTGCTCCGCTTCGGCAATTGCCTCCTCACGGGTCGCGTGGGCCGTGTGTCCCTCTTGCCACAAAAATTCCGCGGTGCGCAAAAAGAGGCGCGTGCGCATCTCCCAACGTACCACATTGGCCCACTGGTTCACCAAAATTGGCAAGTCGCGGTAACTCTGAACCCATCCGCGGTAGGTGTCCCAGATGATGGTCTCTGAAGT
>DMDX01000042.1:624-779 GCA_003451355.1 Cryomorphaceae bacterium | reverse complement strand
ACAAGCTCGTTGTACCATTTTGAGTAGTCCGTGGCGCGGGGGGTGAGGTTCTTAGCCATACTTTGGTATGCAATTTGGGTTCTGTTCCGTAGTAAACCCCAAAAGTACGGTCTATGCGCTACCTCCTACTCCTCGCCCCTCTTGGCTTTTTCGTC
>DMDX01000042.1:0-279 GCA_003451355.1 Cryomorphaceae bacterium | reverse complement strand
ACGGACGCCCCGAACGCGTGACCCGCACACGTACGATTGTCCGTTACGAATACTACCCAACCTACTACTACCACTGGAGCCAGCCATGGATGCTTCATGACCCCTATGCGTACTACGGCGGATGGAACATGCCCAATCGCTGGAACGGATGGAGCCGCTGGGACCGCCCGAGCCGCTGGAACCGACGGTACTACGGATGGAACAACCCTTGGTACGGCGGCTACGGTTGGAACGACCCCTGGTACGGCGGCTACGGTTGGAACGACCCCTGGTACGGCG
>DMDX01000085.1:10802-11204 GCA_003451355.1 Cryomorphaceae bacterium | reverse complement strand
CTGGTCGGACTTGCCCACGTACAGCACGCGTCCGTCGGCGTTAAACAGGTAGTAGAGCCCCGTCGTTTTGACGTAGCGCTCGAGCTGCTCGCTGAACTTGTGCTTACCAGTCGCCGAGGGCTGCTTGAGGTAGACGCCCTCGATGTACTTCTCGCGGTCTTTCTCGAGCAAAATTTGCAGCAGCTGCACGGTGGCACGGGCGTCGCCGTCGGCGCGGTGCTTGCGGGTGTGCGGAATATTCAGTTCCGTACACAACGTACTCAGTCCGTAGGCGGGCATTCCCGGCAAAAACTTTTCGGCGAGCGGAATCGTGTCCAACACCACCCTCTGGTAGTCGTATCCAAGACGGGCGAATTCCTCGCGCAAAATTCGGTAGTCGAATGGAGCATTGTGCGCCACAAA
>DMDX01000085.1:3756-10587 GCA_003451355.1 Cryomorphaceae bacterium | reverse complement strand
ACCTCAGGGCGCACCAGTGAAATGAACTGGTCCACGATTTTTCGGCCGTCAAACATGAAAATCGCAATCTCAATGATGCGTTCTTGACCGGGTTTGCCTCCGGTGGCCTCGAGGTCGATGACGGCGTACATATTGGCTGCTGGTTGCTCGTTACTAGTTGCGTGCGCCAAAAAGTAAGGAGCCCACACGGATGTGGTTGCCTCCCTCGGCCAGCGCGAGGTCGTAGTCCCCGCTCATTCCCATGCTGAGCACGGTGATTTGGCCCACGCCAAGTTGTTCTTGGGCGGCGCGGTACAGGCTTGCCAGGCGGGCAAACTCGCTGCGGATTTGGTCGCGGTCTTCGGTGAGGCTGGCCATGCCCATCAAACCAACGACGCGCAGGTTGGGGTATCCGTGTAGCACGTTTACCGCGCAGAGCCCGAGCACCTCTGCGGGGCTGAATCCTGCCTTGGTTTCTTCTTGGGCAATGTGGACCTGAAGCAGAATGTCGATGGTTCGGCCGGCGCGCAGGGCTTCCTTTTGCAGCACCGTCAGTACATCCACGCGGTCGACGCTGTGCACGAGGTGTACAAAGGGAGCGAACTCACGGATTTTATTGGTTTGAATGCGGCCAATCATGTGCCAGCGGATGTCCTTCGGGAGCACGGCGGCCTTAGCGGCAAGCTCCTGCACGCGGTTTTCGCCAAAGTCGCGGTGGCCGGCGGCGTACAGCGATTCGATGGCTTCGTTCGGCTGGAACTTGCTTACGGCGACCAGGGTGGTTCCTGCGGGCAATTGGGCCTTGAGCTCGGCGTAGGCTTTTAGGTTTGCGCTCATTTCCAGGCGTATAAGGTTACGCCCGACCGCAACTTGGGCTCGATGTAGGTGGACTTGGGCGGAACCGATTTGCCCTGGTCAGCCCAGCGTTCAATGTCGTGCCAGTGCGGGTGCGGAAGCACAAAAATGGTTTCCTGGTCGCGGCGTTCTGCTTCGACGGTGGCGAGGTCGACCACACCGGGTTCGTAGCGGATCCGCGCATCGTGGCGTTCGTCAGCCACGCCCCAGAACGGAGCCAAGATTCGGTCGAACAGCCACGTGCTTTCGGGAAACGCAAGGTCCGCTGGGTCGAATTGCCACCATCCGCGGTGGTCCAAGGCATAGAATCCGCGCTCAGGGAGGCCCTCAGGGCGGTGGTCGAGCGACTTGGCGCCCACGGATGCGGCCCAGTCGCCTTGCGGAACACCCGCGATGTGCCGGTGAAAAGAGGCGATGTGCAGTTGACTGCTGTCCACCAAGTACGCCATGACGTAGGCGTCCTCGCCCAACCGCTCTGATGAGGCCATTCGGTGGTGCCCGTCGGCGATGTAGAGGCGCCCCATTTGCGCAAGGGCGGCCTGTACGGGCTCAGGAGCAGGGACCGCCCAAAGGGTATGGACCGCGCCGTCTGTGGTGGCGAAGTCGAGTAGGGGCTCGGTGGTCTGAACTTGTGCTGCGGTAGCGGCAAGTTCAGGCAGGGGAGGGTGCGTCAGCAGTACGGGTTCCGCATGGAATCCGACTGTTTCAAGGTAGCGGGCAAAGAGGGCCTCGCGGGCCTCTAAGGTGTGCTCGTGCTTGATGATGCGTCCGGCCCGGTAGTCCTCGAGCGAGACTAATCCGAGGAAGCCCACAAACGTATGCCCCGACCACTGCTGGCGGTAGAGGTAGATGTGGGGCTCGTGGTCGGCAACGAGGGTTCCGTCTGCTAAAAAATCTTCAAAACCCTTGCGCACCCCGCTGAACCGAGCGTCCTCGTGCGCTGAGCGCCGTTGGAGCACGTGCAGAAAGGAGTAGGGGTTGGTCCCGAGCTTGTGCGCTAGTTCCTCTTCGCTGTACGTGACGTACGAACGCGTGCTCACCAGTCCGGCAAGCGCGCGGGGCGGACGAACCGCAGCAAAGGGCTTAAAGCGCGCCACCGTTTACGCGTTCGCGATGATCGTGTCGGCCAACTCGGTACTGATGCGGTCCTGAGCCTCTTCGGTGGCGGCTCCGATGTGCGGAGTCAGTGAAAGCTTTTCGTGCATCAAGAGATTGACGTGGGGCGTGGGCTCGTTGGTGAACACGTCGAGGGCGGCTCCAGCCAGGTGGCCGTTGTCAAGCGCGTTAAGCAGAGCTTCTTCGTTGACGACTCCGCCGCGGGCGGCGTTGACCAAAAAGGCTCCCTTTTTCATCTGGGCGAGTTCGGCAGCGCCGAGGACTTCGGATTTGCCGGCGATGTGAATGCTTACGGCGTCTGACGTTGCAAGCAATTCGCTCATATTGAGCATTGTGGCTGAAGTACTGAGCTTCTGGCCGTCGGCAAACTGTACCTCGAAGCTTCCGTCGGTCACAAAGGGGTCGTGGGCGACAATCTTCATTCCGAGTCCGTAGCCCTGGCGTGCCACGGCGCGGCCGATCCGACCAAATCCGATGATTCCCAGGGTTTTGCCGCGTAGTTCGAGGCCTTTTCCGTACGCCTTTTTCAGTCCGTCGAACTTGGCTTCGCCTTCGAGGGGCATCATGCGGTTGCTGTCGGGCAAGAAGCGCAAGAGGCCGCTGAGGTGTGCAAACACCAATTCAGCCACGCTCTCAGAGCTAGCCGCGGGAGTGTTAAATACGTTGATTCCCTTGCTCTTGGCGTAGTCGACGTCGATGTTGTCCATTCCGACTCCGCCGCGTCCGATCATTTTCAGGCCGGGGCAAGCGTCGATGAGGGCGGCGCGGGCCGTTGTGGCCGAACGCACAAGCAGAACATCTACCTTTTCGGAATTGATGAAGTCCGCGAGCTGCTCTTGGGCAACTTTAGTCGTCAGTACGGTGTGGCCGGCGGCCTCGAGTTTGGCTTGACCTGAGGCTGCGATGCCGTCGTTGGCGAGTACGATCATGGGAAAGAGATTAAAAAATGATTAGGCGCGGCGTTCAACTTCGCGCATTACTTCAACAAGGGCGTCGACACTCGATTGTTCGAGGGCGTTGTACATCGAGGCGCGGTAGCCGCCCACGCTGCGGTGTCCGGCGAGTCCGACCAAACCTGCCTCTTTGGCGAGTCCGTCAAACACGTCTTTGTGGGCGGATTCGTCGTGCAAAAGGAAGCACGCATTCATTGGCGAGCGGTCTTCGGTGGCGGCGGTTCCGACAAAAAGTGGGTTGCGGTCAATCTCGCCGTACAGGGCGGCGGCGCGGGCGTTGGCGCGACGCTCCATTTCGGGCAGTCCGCCTTGGGCGTCCATCCAGCGCAGCGTCAGCAGGCTGACATACAGCGAAAAAACTGGGGGAGTGTTGTACATCGACTCGCCCTTGATGTGCGTGGGGTAGTCAAGCATGGTCGGAATGTACCGGCCGGACTTGCCAAGGATGTCCTTGCGCACGACCACCAACGTGGCGCCGGCGGGTCCGAGGTTTTTCTGGGCTCCGGCGTAGATGAGGTCAAAGGCAGAATAGTCCATCTGGCGGCTGAAGATGTCGGACGACATGTCGCAGACCATCAGGCTGTCAGCTTTTGAAAAGGACTTCACTTGCGTTCCAAAAATGGTGTTGTTCGAGGTGTAGTGGACGTAGTCCAAGCCACTAGGAATCGCAAATCCCTTGGGGATGTAGCTGAAGTTGCGGTCCTTGCTCGAGGCGAGCTCCACGGCTTGGCCCGGGGCAAGCTTGTTGGCCTCTTCGAGGGCTTTGGTTGACCAAGTTCCGGTATTGAGGTAGCCGGCGCGGCCGCTGGTCGTCAGTAGGTTGAACGGAACCATCGCGAACTGGCTGCTCGCACCACCTTGAAGAAAGAGCACGGCGTAGTCATCGCCCAGACCAAGCGTCTGAAGGACGCGCTGCTGGGCCTCTTCCATCACGGCCACGACCTTCTTGTCGCGGTGGCTGATCTCGAGGAGCGACAGCCCCATTCCTTCGAATTCGCGAACCGCGGCGGCGGCGCCTTCAAAAACTTCGGGAGCCAAAATGCAGGGTCCAGCCGTAAAGTTGTGCTTTTTCATGGGTGCAAAGTTAGGGGGCTTAGGTTAGGGTAAGGTTTCGAAACGCCATTTTCCGTCGCGAAATATGAGTCGGTTTTGAACAGCCGTCGGGCCGTAGTAGCGGTACTGCCCCTTGGGCGCGTCGCGAACGGGGGCGACTTCGTCGATCACGATCACTCCGGGCTTCTCAGGGCGGACGGCGGCGGTGGCCATCGGGCCGTAGCGCAGCACCAGTCGTTCGGGTGCTTTTTTAAACGTTTCGTCGTTGAACTTCTTCACCGCAAACACGCGGGCGCCAAAAACCAAGCGGCTTCGGGTCGGAATCACAGGCTCAACGCCCTTCTCTTGCACGCCGTTGAGGTGCGGCCTGAACCAAAGCGACATGTAGTAGGTCTTGCGGCGGTAGCGCGCCGAGGTAATTCGGTACACGATGGCTTCGGGCCATTGGCCCTCACTGAGCGGAACCCAAACCATACCTTTTGCGCCATCCGGTCGTCCAGCGATGCCGCGGTAGGCGTAGCTCCCGTCGTTCAGTGGGGCGTTCAAGGTGACCACGGCGATGCGGCCGTCGGGGCTTTCGGTGCGCAGGGCGTTCTCAGGCAGCGAAACCGTCTTTGCAGACGGATTGGCGCGAAGAATTCGAAGCGTCCGCGCAGCCAATGAATCGAGTGCCACCAGGCGAGGGGCGTCGTTCAGCTCTCGGTTGCGCGAAACGGCAACCAGTGAATCGATTTCGGGCGATTGGGCCCACGAATTCCCTGTTCCGGCGGCAAGCGCAATCAGAATCAGGGCTACGTGGCGCATCAATCCAGGTGCAGGAAGGATTTTTTAGCCTCGAGCTCTTCGCGCGACTCGACGTGGTCTTCGTCCGGCACACAGCAGTCCACCGGGCAAACCTCGGCGCACTGTGGCGTTTCGTGGAATCCTACGCACTCCGTGCACTTGTCGGTCACAATGTAGTAGTAGTCGAAGCTCACGGGCTCTTGAGCGGTCGCCGCGTCGGTGTTGAGGCCGCTCTTGCTCACGAGTCCGCCGTTGAGTTTGGTTCCGTCGGCAAAGCGCCACTCCATACCGCCCTCATAGATTGCGTTGTTGGGGCATTCTGCCTCACACGCACCGCAGTTAATGCACTCGTCGGTAATCTTAATGGCCATAGTCGAAGCGTACTTTTGTGGCGGCAAAGATACGCCCTTTTTTCTGCACCGATGCTTGATTCCGCCCTGCTCCACACTCGTTTTTTGGTCCTTGAACGCCTCGGTTCTGAGCTGCGCAGCATGGCCGCGGACCCCCAACTATTGGCGAGCGCTTCAGCGCGAAATCCGTGGTTTTCGCTGGAATTCACCGCGGACGCGCTGAATGCGTGGGCCGACGCACTGACGCGCGAGTCGCTCGACGCGTGGATTCCGATGTGGCCATTGGGCGGAACCGCTTCGCGGACCGTCGGAATGGTGGGCGCGGGAAACCTTCCGCTGGTCGCCCTGCACGACCTGCTGTGCGGCTACGTTGCGGGCCACCGGGTTCGGTTCAAGGCCTCATCCGACGACCCCATTTTGACCGCTGAAGTACTTCGCCGGCTGAAGTCGCTCGATTCCGAAGCCGACATCGAGGTTGTGGATCGGATGAACGGTGTTGAGGCCTTGATTGCCACCGGTGGAGACCAGGCCGTCGCGCACTTTGACCAGTACTTCGCCACGGTTCCGCGCATTTTACGCGGGGCGCGGACTTCGGCAGCGGTGGTTCCGGCCGACGCTACCGACGCCGAGCTCGATGCCCTTTCAGACGACCTCTTTCGCTACTTCGGCCGCGGTTGCCGCAGCGTTACCCACCTTGCCCTCGAGCGCGGATTCGACGTGCAGCGCCTCTTTGCCTCGTGGATGAAGTGGAGCCGAATCGCCGAGCACGCCCGCTACGGGTCGAACTACGACTACCACCGGGCCCTGTTTATGCTCAACCGCGAACCCTTTCTCGAAAACAATTGGGTGGTGCTGCGCGAGCACGAGACGCTGAAGCCGCCCCTTTCGGTGGTCCACACCACCTGGCACGACAGTACTGCTGCTGCGGAATCCTGGTTGGACGCCCAATCCGACCAGCTACAAACCGTGGTAGGTCGCGGGCGCACGCCCTTTGGTCAAAGCCAGTTCCCTGCCCTCTGGGATTACGCTGACGGAGTGGATACGCCGGCGTTTTTAGTGGGTTTGGGCTAGAAAGCCGTTTACAACGTTTCCAAGGCGCCCGCGTCGGCAGGGCTAGGGCGTGATTGCCCCAAGGCGTCTATGGGAATGGCGTTGGTGGCGTTGGGCCAGCCGATTCCGAGGGCAGGCGAGCCCAATTTGAGTCGGTAGTCAAACGTGCTCGATGCCTCGAACTGTGGATTCACATTGAACACGCAGCCCTCAAAGCGCGCGGGGTCGTTGACGTCGTAGAGGGCGGGGTCGGGGAAGCGGTTCAGCTTGAGCAGAGATCCTTCAAAGCGGAAGTTGAATGCGGCTTGGGGTCCGTATCCGAAGCCGACTTCGGACTCTTGGCTTCCGTCCACGATGCAGTTGCGAAGGTCGGCCTGCAGTAGGGCGCGGTAGCGAAAGGTGCCGGTTCCGTCGTCGTAGCGGTTGAAGAGCCCAATGGACGGGGTAGCGCGGGGCCCGGGAAAGGAGTTGGCAAACGTGCAGTGGTCTGCCTCGACGCGGCCGCCCAAGGTGTAAAGGTTGTAGAGGCCGGAGTTGGCCACAACGGTGTTTTCGAGTCGGATGCGGCCAAATCCGCTGTAGATGGCGGCACGGCTGAAGTCGGTAATACGGCTGTTGCGCACCAAAAGGTTGTGGGGCTCGCCGTCGGCCACGCTGTCGCAGCGAATTCCGAGGGTTCCGTTGCGGATCCA
>DMDX01000085.1:0-3530 GCA_003451355.1 Cryomorphaceae bacterium | reverse complement strand
ACGCCACCCCATTGGCCGGCGATGTTGCGGTAAAAGGGTTCGAGGCGGTCGCCCTGAAGCACTGCCGGTTCGTCATATGACCCGGACCCGGCGGCGTCGACCCGAAGGGTTCCGCCCGAAGTCACCCAAAGGCCAGAGCCGCTGTGGAAGTGGACCTGCGCGCCCGCCAAAATATCAAGGGTGGCTCCGCTGTCCACCACCGCGTAGCCGTAGACGACGTGCGGCTTGTCGTCGCTCCAGACCTCGTTGGCACCCAAAATCACGTAGGGAATGAGGATGTCGGGGTAGGGTTCGGGCTGCGGAATCGTCAGGACGCGGTTGGGGTAGTGGAAGTGGGCGTCCCAGGCGAGTGCCACGAGGTAAATGTTTTGGGCAAAGCTGCCTTGTTCGACGCGCAGGGAGTCCTCCCAGAGCATTTCGCCGTCGCCGCGGGGCGCAGTGGTTTCGACAAAAATCCAGATGCTGTCGCGGGCCGGAATCACAACGTTTTCGAGCTCGGGCCCCTGCTGGCCGTTGGCGTTGAAGCGAAAGGGGGACTCGGTTCCGCGGCCCAGGCTAATTCGGCTGATGTTGATGTCGTACGCGCTGGGGTTGACGAGACGGACGCTTCGCGTGGAGCTTCCGACCGTGGCAAACACGGTGTCGAGGTAGACGGTGTCCTGACTGCGCACCAGGGCCACAGGTTCGGGCGCAAAGCGGTACTCGGGCCGGCACGACGCGAGGGCGAGCAGGGCGAGGATGAATGCGGTGGCGAGTGGCCTGAGTGGCGTTGGTACCATTGTGGTCGTGTTGGCTGCAAAGGTCGTACCGGGGGCGTAGTTTTGCAGTTCGGAATCCGAGCGCGAAATTTGCAGTTCAAAATAAAACTCCGGTCGAAAGTATTTCGTACATTTGCCGTCCGCAAAAAATGGGGATCGGGCCAAAACTCGATCTAAAAAAACGAAGCGATGAAAGACAACCTCCACCCTACCAACTACCGCGTGTGTGCTTTTAAAGACATGGGCACCGGTGACATTACCTTGATCCGCAGCTGCGCCAATGCCAAAGATACCCTCGAGGTTGATGGTGTGGCCTACCCACTTGTAAAGATGGAAGTGTCGAGCTACTCGCACCCATTTTACACGGGCAAGCAGAAGCTTCTCGATACAGCGGGTCGTGTGGACAAGTTCCGCAACCGCTACTCGAAATTCTCGAAGTAAGCTGCTACCTTAGTGGGGATGCACTACATCTTCCACGACCGCGGAGAGCGCGAGACGCTCAAGCCCCTTTCTTGGACCCGGCCTGTGGCCGACCAGCGCGTTGGTGTAACTACCCTTCGCGAAAAATGGTCGCTGCGCAGCCCGGGTTCAACGTTTTCGTACCATTCGGCCGCCTACCTGGCCGGTAGTTTTGATCTGAGTCAGCCCGAAGGCGACGCCGTGCGCCACGTGCGCGGCTGCTTGGTTGCCACCAATACCCTGGTAGATGCCGTCGCGTCGCTTCGTCCCGGCCAGCAGCTTGTCGACGCCAAGGGCGAGTGGCTGGCGAGCCACGGGGCTGATGCCACCGAGAACGTGGTGTTTGCCGATTTAGCGCTTTTGATGCGCCGCCCATTTGATCTGTTTTCGGCCAATTCCGAGATCCTTGAGGCCGATTTTGACCTCCTGACGCGAGGGCGCAACTCGGCTCCGCTGAGCAGCACCAACACCCTAATTGGCGACCGAATTTTTGCCGAAGAAGGCGCGGTGGCCGAGGCCAGTGTGCTCAACAGCCGGACCGGAGCCATCTACCTGGCTGCAGGCAGCGAAATCATGGAGGGTAGCCTCGTGCGCGGAGCACTCGCGCTGGGCGAAGGTTCACAACTCAAGCTCGGGTCCAAAATCTACGGAGCGACGACCATCGGTCCAGGCAGCAAAGTCGGAGGAGAGGTGAACAACGCCGTCCTGTGGGGCAACAGCAACAAGGGCCACGATGGCTTTTTGGGCAATGCCGTCCTGGGCGAGTGGTGCAACTTGGGGGCGGACACCAACAACTCCAACCTCAAGAACGACTACAGCGAGGTCAAGCTCTGGAGCTACCCTAGCGCTCGTTTTGAACCCACCGGCCTGCAGTTTTGCGGCTTGGTAATGGGCGACCACAGCAAGGCTGGAATCAATACCATGTTCAACACCGGTACGGTGGTGGGCGTCGCGTGCAACATTTTTGGCGCGGGCTTTCCTCGAAACTTTATTCCGGACTTCTCGTGGGGTGGTCCGCAGGGAATGACCGAGTACCGCCTCGACAAGGCATTGGCTACGACCGAGCGGGTGCTCGCACGCCGCGGTCGGCCATTGGATGCTGCCACGACCGACATTTTGTCCGAAATTTTTGCGCAAACGGCACACCTTCGCTGTGGCACGGCCATTGCCCAATAGTCGGCCCATGGAAGTAACCCGCTTTTCACTCCTGTCTGAGGACACGGACCTAATACCGCTCATTACCAACGAAGAGGACAACTCGGTTCCCGAGGCAGACCTCGCTCCTGAATTGGCCCTGCTGCCGCTGCGCAATACGGTGCAGTTTCCCGGGGTGGTCAGCCCGATTACCGCTGGGCGCGACAAGTCCATTCGCCTTATCCAGGAGTCCCAAAAGGGCAAAAAGCTCTTTGGGGTCGTGGCCCAGCGCAATGCCGACACTGAAACGCCGACGGCCGACGACCTGCATCCGGTCGGAACCTTGGTGCAAATGGTCAAGTCCTTTCGCATGCCGGACGGAAACATCACCGCCATTTTGCAGGGCAAGCGCCGCTTTCGCATTCTGGAGCTCCTGACCGACGAGCCCTATCACCGTGCGCGGGTGGAATACTTGGACGAGGCGGTTCCGGCCGAGGGCGATACCGAATTCACGGCCCTGATGTCGACGATTCGCGAGCTTTCACTCGAGATCATTCAAGAGAGCCCCAATATTCCGACTGAGGCCCAGATTGCGGTCAAAAACATCGAATCCGACACGTTTTTGCTGCATTTTATTGCGAGCAACACCAACCTCGAGGTCGAAGCCAAGCAGCTCTTGCTCGAGGAAGACGACCTGAAGAAGCGCGCCCAGCAGGTGCTCAAGCACTTGAGCCAAGAGAAGCACTTACTCGAGGTCAAAAACGACATCGCCAACAAGGTGCGCGTCGAGTTTGACCAGCAGCAGCGCGAGTACTTTCTGCAGCAGCAGATGCGCACCATTCAAGAGGAATTGGGCGGAAACAGTTTTGAAGCCGAATTCGAGGCATTTCGGCAGCGTGCCGCCGAAAAGAACTGGTCGGCTGAAGCAGCCCAGCAGTTTGAAAAGGAGCTCGCGCGCCTGCAGCGTATGAATCCACAGGTTCCGGACTTCGGAATCCAGCGCAACTACCTCGAGCTCATGCTCGACCTGCCGTGGAACCACGTGGTCAAAGACCGCCACGACCTCAAAAAGGCGCGCAAAATCCTTGACCGCGACCACTTTGGACTTGAAAAAGTCAAGGAGCGCATCCTCGAACACCTCGCCGTGCTTGCCCTAAAGGGCGACCTCAAGAGTCCGAT
>DMDX01000115.1 GCA_003451355.1 Cryomorphaceae bacterium | reverse complement strand
AATGGCTCGGGCAAAACTTCGGTGCTCGACGCCGTGCACCTGCTCTGCATGACGCGGAGCTACTTTCACTCGAGCGACGCCCACTGCATTCAGTTTGACGCGCCCTTCTTGGTGGTTCAGGGCGAATTTCGCGCGGAATCTGGTACCACACCCGTCTACTGCGGATTAAAGCGAAGCGAGAAAAAAGTATTTAAAGCAGATGACGCCGAGTACTCGCGCTTGTCGGAGCACTTGGGTCGCTTTCCCGTAGTCATGATTAGTCCGGGCGACCACGTTTTGCTGCACGGCGGATCCGAAGTTCGCCGCAAGTTCATGGACGCCGTCATTGCCCAATCCGACCGCGGATACCTCGACGCCCTTCAAAACTACCAGCGGGCCCTCAAGCAGCGCAACGCCCTGCTCAAGTACTTCGCGGCTAACCGAACGTTTCAGGCCGATATGCTCGAGCTCTACGACCATCAACTCAGCGAGTACGCGCCCGTAATTTTTGCCGCGCGAAACGCGTTTGCCGCCCAATTCACCCCGATGCTTCAAGAGGCCTACGAAGGCATTTCGGGCGGACGCGAGCAGGTAGAGCTCCGCTACGAAAGCCTTTTGGCAGAGCAGAGTATGGCGGATCTGCTTGCGGAACGCCTTTCAAAAGACCGAGTGCTGCAGTTTACCTCGGCGGGTCCGCACCGCGAAGACCTCGACTTCACGTTGCACGGTCATCCGCTGCAGCGCGTCGGTTCGCAAGGACAGCAAAAGAGTTTCTTGATTGCCCTCAAGCTCGCCGCGTTTGAAGTGCTTCACCAAGCACTTGGTCGAAAGCCCATCTTGCTGCTCGACGACGTCTTTGACAAGCTCGATGCGCAGCGCGTTGAGGGCCTCATTCGCATGGTCAACGACCACCGATTTGGCCAAATCTTTATCAGCGATACCCACCCAGAACGCACGGCTGAGCTCCTTAAAGCGCTCGACCAGGAATCCGTGGTTCACGAACTTACCCGCGCCTAAGCGATGCCGCGCCCCAACCTCGAAGGCCTCGGCGACGTGCTCAGTCGCATGATTGCGCCCCACCGCCACAAGCCTGCGTTTCAGCTGGCGCTCTGCCAGATTGCGTGGCGGGCACTGCTCGGTGACGCTTCGGTGCAAAAAACGCGCAAGCTGACGTTTTCAGACGGAATCTTGACCGCCTACCTTAATTCCGATTCGCTGCGCCACGAACTGAGGGCCCAGCAGACGCGCCTGCTCGAAGGGCTTCAAGAAGAGCTTAAAGACCAGCTCGAAATCAAAGAGTTGGTACTTAAATAAAAAATCCCGCCGAGGCGGGATTTCGCACAAAATCCGGATATAACCGGATTTTACTTTTTTCACACAGCTTAAAACTGCTCGCGGCCGCTGAAGAAGAACGCGCCTTCGATGGCAGCGTTCTCGTCGCTGTCGCTGCCGTGCACGGCGTTGGCGGCAATCGACTGGGCGTAAAGGCGGCGAATCGTGCCCTCGTCCGCTTTGGCGGGGTCGGTGGCGCCGATTACGGTGCGGAAGTCAGCTACGGCATTGTCCTTCTCAAGGATGGCAGCTACAATCGGTCCGCTGGTCATGTACTCCACGAGCTCGCCAAAGAAGGAACGCTCGCTGTGTACGCCGTAGAACTCAGAAGCCTCGGCCACGCTCAGGCGGGTCAACTTCATAGCTACGATGCGGAATCCAGCCGTGTTAATGTGGTTGAGAATGGCACCGATGTGGCCGTTGGCCACCGCGTCGGGCTTGATCATCGTAAAAGTGCGGTTCGTAGCGCTCATGATAAGTTGAAATTGAGGTCGTAAAATCGGCTGCAAAAGTACGAAATTTACCGCATGATTCACGACGTACTGCAGGCCCTTCGGCAGCGAACCCACCAAATCCTCATCACCACGCACTGGAACCCTGACGGCGACGCCATCGGTTCTGCGCTGGGCTGGGCCCACTACCTCAGGGCTTCGGGGCACCAGGTTCGCGTGGTGCTTCCGAACGCACCCTCCAAGCCCATCCAGTCGAGCCCGGGCTACTCGTCTGCGTTTGTGACGGTGGCTGAGGAGCGTCCCGACGAGGCCGCCGAGGTGTTTCGCCGTGCTGAACTTCACTTTGCCCTCGACTACAATACACCGTCGCGGGTGGGTTCCGCCCTTGAACCCATGGTGCGTGAATTCGCAGGGCGCCAAGTGCTTGTGGACCACCACCAGCAGCCTGACGGGCTTTTTGTTGATGCTTACAGCAACACGGCTAAGGGCTCGACCTCAGAAATGATTGCTGACCTCATCACCGCCGACGACGGCTGGGGCAACGTCGATGTGGCGTGCGCCGAAAACCTTTTGATGGGGATGATCACCGACACCGGCTCGTTTCGCTTCCCGTCGACGACCGCCCATACGATGGCCACGGCCGCTCGCCTCATTGAGGTCGGGGCTCAGCCGCACGCCATTCACACCCGCTTGTTCGACGCCAATCCGTTGAGCCGTTTGCACACGTTTGGCCACGGCCTTCAAAGCGCGGAATTGCTTGCAGGCGGACGCGCCGCCATCCTGTCCCTTGGCTCGTCTGACCTCGAGTCTGCGGGCTATGTGGCCGGCGACAGCGAGGGTCTGGTCAACTGGGGGCTGTCAGTAGACGGGGTCGAAGTCAGTGTCCTCCTTCGCGAAGACGCGGCGGGATTGGTGAAAATGTCCTTTCGCAGCACCGGCGACCGCGACGTCAACGAATTTGCGCGCACCCACTACAGCGGTGGGGGCCACCGAAATGCCGCGGGCGGAGCCTCTTCGCTCGGACTTGCCCAGCTCAAGGAAGAACTCACTCAGAAGCTTTCAGAATGGCTCGCCTGATCTTTAGCGCACTGCTTGGGGCCCTTGGTCTTTGTGCAGCTTCGTGCCAGCGGCCCGAAGAGGCGCAACCAGCCCAGCAACTGACTTCAGCTGAAGTTCAGGAACGGCTCATCGAGCAAAACCGAGCGGCGCTTGAGCAGGAGCGTGGATTCATTAAGGAATTTATGGATTCAACGGGCTGGGCCTTTCAGCCGGCGGGTTCAGGTGCTCACGAATACCGTGTTGAGCAGGGTAGTGGTTCCGCCATCCAAGACAAAGAACTCGTGAACATTCGCTTCCGACTTACTGGACTGCGCGGCGACCTGTACCAAGAGGGCGAGCAGGAGGTGCGCGTGCTGCGCGATCCGACCGCTGTTTGGGGCCTTCAGTACGCCCTTCAGCGCGCTCGGCATGGGGATAGCGTGGTGCTGCTGCTCCCGGCCCACCTGGGGCACGGATTGGCGGGAGAGGGAGAGGTTCCGCCAATGAGTCCACTTGTTTACTACCTTCGCGTGCTATGATTAAACCTTCGCTTCTTGCCGCTTCGGCGCTGCTTGCAGTGGCCTGCGGCGCAACACCAGATATTCGCGTGAACAACCAAGAAATCAAGGTCGGAGACGGCCTCTACGCCCTTTTTGAGACCAGCAAGGGCGACATCCTCATTCAACTTGAAATGGAAAAGGCTCCGATTACGGTGGCCAATTTCGTGGCGTTGGCCGAGGGTAACCACCCCAAAGTGACCGTGAAAAAGGGCGAGCCCTTCTTTGACGGGCTCATTTTTCACCGCGTGATTCCGCAGTTCATGATTCAAGGCGGCGACCCTGACGGCCGCGGAACCGGCGGTCCTGGGTACCAGTTCTCCGACGAATTCCACCCGAGCCTTCGCCACAACGGTCCGGGCATTCTGTCGATGGCCAACAGCGGACCCGGCACCAACGGATCGCAGTTTTTCATCACCGAAGTCGCGACGAACTGGTTGGACGACCGCCACAGCATTTTTGGCAAAGTAATCGCAGGTCTCGAGAAGGTGACCGAGATTGCCAATGCCGAGCGCGACCCCCGCGATGTGCCCAAGACGCCCATCACGATGAACGTGAAAATCATTCGCCAAGGCAAGGCAGCCAAAGAGTTTGATGCGCCAAAGGTCTTCACTGAAGGGCTTGCCGGAGCTGAGGCCAAAGCCGCTAAGGAGGCTGCTGAAGCTGAAGCCAAAGGAGCCGCTCGCGCAGCTGAGTTTACTTGGTTCACCAACGGAACCGTGAATTCCGCCGAGTTCGAAAAGAAGTACGCGGAGTGGGTTGCCAAGGCCGAGAACCGCGCCGAAGGCCTCAAGGTTTTGGTCGTGACTGAAGGCCAGGGAGAACCCATGGCTGACGGTGACCAAGCATTGGTGCACTACGCCGGATACCTCAACAGCGGCAAGCCCTTTGACACGAGCGTTAAAGAAGTAGCCAAAGCTTGGGGCCAGTACAACCCCCAACGCGAGCCCTACCAAGGATTACCCGTGACGTGTGGCAACCAAGGCCGCGTGATCAAGGGCTGGCAGCAGGGCCTTATCGGTCTCAAGAAGGGCAGCCACGCCAAGCTCATCATTCCACCGGCCTTGGGCTACGGTGAAGCAGGTGCGGGCGGAGTCATTCCCCCCAACGCCACGCTCGTGTTCGACGTGTGGATCGAAGAGGTGCTGAAGTAAGAGTCAGTTCAAAATTGAAAAGCCCTGCCGTTTGGCGGGGCTTTTTGTTTGCTGCTGGCTGCTCGGTGCTAGTTGCTGGTCGAGAGTGCCGTGATCGCGTCGCGCAGTTCGGCAGCCCGCAAGAAATCCAAATCTTTGGCGGCCTTTTCCATCTCTTTGCGAAGTTCGGCGGCCTTCGACTTGCGCTGCTCTTCGGTGGCGTACTTGGGCAGTGCTTCGGCCAGCGTGGTGCGGCGCACTTCGGCGGCGGCGGATTCGTTGGCTTTTTGGGCGAACACGTTCGACCGCTCCTTTTTCACAAGCGCCGTCGGAACCATTCCGTGCGCCGTATTGTACGCCTCTTGTTTGGCACGTCGGCGTTCGGTTTCGCGAATCGTACGTGCCATGGAGTCCGTGATTTTATTGGCGTAAAAAATGGCCATGCCGTTGACGTTCCGCGCTGCACGCCCAATGGTCTGCACCAGCGAGCGTTCGCTGCGCAAGAAGCCTTCTTTGTCGGCGTCCATGACGGCGACCAGCGAGACCTCAGGGAAGTCAAGCCCCTCGCGCAGCAGGTTGACCCCGATCAGCACGTCGAACAATCCTGCGCGCAGCGAATCCATGATTTCGATGCGCTCCATGGTTTCGACATCGCTGTGAATGTAGCGGCAGCGCACGCCGTAGCGCATGAAGTACTTCGTGAGCTCTTCGGCCATGCGCTTGGTTAGGGTCGTCACCAGCACGCGTTCGTCACGCTCGCTGCGCAGGCGAACTTCTTCCATGAGGTCGTCGACTTGGTTCTCGAGCGGACGCACTTCAATAATCGGATCCAGCAGACCAGTGGGCCGAATCAACTGCTCGACAACCACGCCGTCGGACTGGCCTAATTCGTAGTCGGCGGGCGTAGCGGACACGTAAATGGTTTGTCCCTGAAGCTGCTCGAACTCGCTGAACATCAACGGGCGATTGTCCATCGCGGCGGGAAGCCGAAATCCGTACTCCACCAAATTCTCCTTGCGGCTGCGGTCTCCGCCGTACATCGCACGCACTTGGGGCAGGGAAACGTGGCTCTCGTCAACTACCATCAGAAAGTCGTCCGGAAAGTAATCCAGCAAGCAGAACGGGCGGGTTCCGGGTTGCCGGCCGTCCAGGTAGCGCGAATAGTTTTCGATTCCGGAACAGTATCCGAGCTCGCGAATCATCTCTAAGTCAAATACGGTGCGCTCTTCAAGTCGCTTTGCCTCGAGCGGACGCCCCATTTTGGTGAAGTGGTCGACCTGCGCCCCGAGGTCAAGCTCGATCTGCTTGATGGCTCCGTTGAGCATGTCGGGCGTGGTCACAAACAGGTTGGCAGGAAAAATCCGCAGTCGCTCCATTGCCGCCTGCCGCTCGTTGACCACGGGGTCCCACTGCTCGATGCGCTCGATTTCGTCGCCCAAAAAGAGGATGCGGTAAAAGATGTCGCCGTAGGCGGGGAACACGTCGACGGTGTCGCCCTTGACTCTGAAGTTTCCGCGCTTGAATTCGCCCTCGGTCCGGCTGTACAGCGCCTGTACAAGGCTGTGCAAGAACTTTTGGCGGCTGATTTTTTGGCCGGATTCAACCTGAACCTGCTGGCTTTTGAAGGCTTCAGGATTACCCATGCCGTACAAGCAGCTCACTGAGGCGACCACGAGCACATCGCGGCGGCCGCTGAGCAGGGCAGAGGTGGTCGAAAGGCGCAGCTTCTCAATCTCTTCGTTGATGCTGAGGTCCTTCTCGATGTAGGTTCCGCTGGACGGAATGTACGCTTCAGGCTGGTAGTAGTCGTAGTAGCTGACGAAGTACTCGACGGCGTTGTTCGGGAAAAACGACTTAAACTCTTGGTAGAGCTGGGCCGCCAAGGTTTTGTTGTGCGACAGCACGAGCGTCGGGCGCTGGATGCGTTCCACGACGTTGGCGATGCTAAACGTTTTACCTGACCCCGTTACCCCGAGCAGAGTTTGCGCCCGCTCGCCCTCAATCACGCCACGCGCCAACGCGTCGATCGCGCCGGGCTGGTCGCCGGTTGGCTTGAACGTGCTTTCAAGGCGGAACCCTCCAGATCCCGTCGCCGCCAGTCCGAGCTCGCTCAGGATCTTGCCGCCGTGGTTGTGCGGACGGCCTTCCATGGCTTAGGCTTCTGGGGTTCCTGGATCCTCGCTAGGGGCAAGGCTGTCTGCTGTCTTTGCGCGCTCGGCTTTTTGGTAGTCGCGGAACCCTTTTTCAGCAACCTCAAGCTCGCGTCGGGCTTGGTCGACCTTATTGAGGGCGTCCTGCACGATGGGGCTGTCTGGCTTGGCAAACTGAAAGAATCCCATGTTGTTTTCCATCTGGGCCAGCTTGCGGCGCGCGAGTTCTACAGTCTGGCGGGCAGACTGCGTTCCCTGGGCCTTTTTGTAGGCCACGTTGCGCACGGCGCGCTCTTCGCCTTGGGCTCCGCGCATTCCGTCAAAGAAGGTGTTGCCTGCTGCACGAAAGCGTGCCCACAGTTCGTCGGTGGCCTTTTTGGGCGCAAAACCTGAATCCTTCCACTCTTGCTGGAGCTGCTTCATCTCCTTTGCTGCGGCTCCAAAGTCGGTGCGCTGCGCCAAGGCTTCAGCCTTCTCGACAATCTGCAGCTTGACATCCAACGCAGACTTCAAATTCTTTTTGCGGTCCTTGTAGAAGTTGTTGCGCTCCTTGTACGCCCAACGCTCGACCGCCTTAAAGCGGGTCCAGAGTTCGTCGCTCTGACCGCCAAACGTGCGGCCAATTTTGCCCAGCTCCGTGCGAAGCTCGTTGAGCTTTTCAGTCACATTTTGCCATGCCTGGTGGCTCTTGGGCTCGCGCTCCTTAAGCGCTTCAGCCTCGGCCACTTTGGCCACTTTAGCCTCGAGTCGTGCGGAATTTTGAACCTTCTGCTCTTCAAACTTTACGCGGCGCTTCTCGTGCAGCAC